>JALVXW010000124.1 GCA_027038155.1 Sulfurovum sp. | reverse complement strand
AGCGATAAAAAAATCCTCTACATCCGACCCAAAGAGGTCTCTTTTGACTCTAAAACATTTTTAGCCAAAGCGGGTATAACTTTAGATGAAGTAATTATCTATGAAACACATTGTATTACATACAAACCATCCGATAGACCTAAAGAGGGTGCGATTATTATCTTTACTTCTCCCTCAACTATTCACTGTTTTTTGAAAAATTTTGAGTGGGAGGAGAGTTATACAGCTATAGTCATAGGTGAAGCCACCAAAGAGCATCTTCTAGAAAATACAAGGGTATTTGTGGCAGATGTGCCTTTAATTTCTTCTTGTCTAAGCAAAGCAAAAGAGCTTTTAAAAGCAAATCAGCTATAATCATACTAACCTAGGTGATGCGACGACTGTATTTGGGGTCCAACATTAATCTTAGTGGGACATGTAGTCTCTTGGTGTGTGGTTGTTTTCGTTTGAATCTCTTGATTGAGATGAGAAATCATCCCCTAAAGAGAGACTCTCTCCTGCACCGTTGGCTTATTAGGGCTAACTTTCACAGAACGCTCACCCGGGGATATTAGGCATTGTCATTGCACGCATAGGACTTTGAAAAGCTTATCGACGAACAAAAAGTTCGCCTCAAATCTTTTCAAAATCCTCTACGCACAAGCACAACGCCTACTATCAAAAGTAAATATTTTTTGGAAATTAATAAGAGACAAAAATATCAGTTTCTAATTTCTAATTTTTTCGGAGAGAATAGATGAATGTATTGATTTTAGGTGCAGGTGGCAGAGAGTACTCTATAGGGTTGGCATTAAGTAAAGATGAGAGTGTAGAGAAGATTTACTTTGCTCCAGGCAATGGTGCAACAGATGTATTGGGTGAAAATCTTGCTATCTCTGACTTTTCAGCGTTGGCAGATTTTGTAGAGGCTAATGGTGTGGATTTGACTATTGTAGGACCAGAGGGACCTTTGGTAGAAGGGGTAGTAGATGTTTTTGAAGCACGTGGATTAACCATTTTTGGTCCTTCAAAGGCTGCTGCACAGTTGGAAGGTTCTAAAATCTTTATGAAAAACTTTTTGGCACGCCACAATGTTCCTACGGCTAAATATATAGAGACAGACTCTTTGCAAGATGCCTATAGATTTATAGAGAGACTAGAAGCACCTATCGTGGTAAAAGCAGATGGGCTTTGTGGGGGCAAGGGTGTGATTATCGCTCAGAGTCACGATGAAGCCAAAAAAGCCGCAGGTGAGATGCTTAGCGGAAACTCTTTTGGTGAAGCAGGTACCAAAATAGTAGTAGAGGAGTTTCTTGATGGCTACGAACTCTCTGTGTTTGCTGTATGTGATGGCAAAGATTATGTAGTGCTTCCTGCAGCACAAGACCACAAGAGGTTACTGAACAATGATGAGGGGCCAAATACAGGTGGCATGGGTGCCTATGCTCCAACACCATTGGTAAATGATGAGATTTACAAAAAGTTGGATGAGAGAGTAATTGTCCCTACTTTAGAGGGTATGAAGGCAGAAGGGATGCCGTTTAAAGGTGTACTTTTTATTGGTGTGATGGTTGTAGAGGGTGAACCTATCATATTGGAGTATAATGTACGTTTTGGTGACCCTGAGTGCGAAGAGCTTATGCCGTTGCTTAAATCGCCTGCTTCAGAGCTCTTTTATAAAGCAGCAACGGGTGATTTGAAAAATGCTACGATAGAGTTTCATGATAAGTACGCAGTAGGAGTGGTGATGGCTTCAAAAGATTACCCATACAAAAGTTCTCCAGCTGCTGAGATTATTCTTGATGACATCTATCATGAGGAGCTAAAAGAGAATGCACACATCTCTTATGCAGGGGTGAGTCGCGGAGAGGATGGCAAGCTCTATGCTACAGGCGGGAGAGTGCTTGTCTGTGTAGGATTGGGTGAGAGTATTGCTGAGGCCCAAAAGCGTGCCTATATGTTGGTTGGTCAAGTTCATTTTGCTGGTAAGCAGTGTCGTACAGATATTGCTTATCAGGCACTGTAGGGAGTTTATAGTATGTTAAAAATAAATCATTATATTGTGAAAATGTCTATTTTGTGTATGGTTGGTGTCTCTACGCTCTCTGCACAAAACAGCAGCGACAGGATAGATATTAAAGCAAAATATATAGACTTTACAAATGGCATAGTGCGTGCCAAAGAGCATGTCATTGTTTATCAAGATGGCAAGGTGATTAAGGCCAATCGTGCATCATACGATAAAGCTACATCGATATTGACGCTTGATGGAGATATAGAAACCATTGGGTATCATGGAACAAAAGAGCAGAGCCAGCATATGGTGATACACACCAAAACAAAAGAGGTAGACTTCAAAGAGCTTTTTTTGCTTACCAAAAACGATGTTTGGTTGTTATCGGACAGTGCAAAAAAGCGTCAAAAATCGTATGAGTTAGGTACCTCTGTATTGTCAAGTTGTGATATCTCTAACCCACTATGGACTATGCGATTTGCAAACTCAAAATATGATGCGGAAGAGAACTATATTAGGCTCTATCATGCAAAAATGTATATGTGGGATGTGCCTGTATTCTATACCCCCTATCTTGCCTTTTCTACCAATAAGCAACGAAGTTCAGGATTGCTTTTCCCTTTATTTGGATACACCGCAGATGAGGGGGTACTCTATGAACAACCTATTTTTTGGGCTATATCGGATAGTATGGATATAGAGATAAATCCACAAATACGTACCAGTAGGTCAACGGGTGTGTATAGTACCTTACGTTTTGTTGACAGTGATCACTCTCGGGGGACTTTGAGGGTAGGATATTTTAAAGATAAAGAGACCTATACACAAACACATGGTTTACCAAACGATACACACTATGGTCTTGAGTTTAA
>JALVXW010000123.1 GCA_027038155.1 Sulfurovum sp. | reverse complement strand
ATGCTATGGTGTGTTTTGGCGAGGTTAGCGTAGAGCATCGCATAGATGTTGGCATATTTTCCTGTATGAAACTCTATCCACTCTACACCCAAGTCCAAAGAGGCTCTAACTGCATCAAGAGTAGGGTCTATAAAGAGTGATACTTCTATCTCTTCTGCCTGTAGTCTTTTGATAGCCTCTTTAAGTTTGGGTTGTTTTCCTGTGACTGCCAGTCCACCTTCTGTGGTAACCTCTTCACGTTTTTCTGGCACAAGGGTAACACGGTGGGGTCGTAGCTTACAGGCAATATCTATCATACTAGGTTCTGTAGCACACTCCAGGTTTACTGGCAATGCAGAGAGGGCAATGATGTTTTTGGCATCACTGTCTTGCATATGACGTCTGTCTTCACGCAGATGAATAGTAATCTGGTCAGCTCCTGCACGTTTACAGATACTCAGTGCATCGAGTGGGTCTGGGTCGGCTACTCGTCTTGCCTCTCTTAGTACTGCAATGTGGTCTATGTTTACGCCGAGTTTCATAGATTGCTCCTCTATCTATTTGTTAGGTTTGATTATAGCAAAAGGTATGTATAATTCTCGTAATAATAGGAGGGCTTATGCAAGAGAAAGCACTACATGTAAACAGATATAAAGATATAAAACACAACATAGGCAACGGAAAACCAACCATACTAGCCTTTGGGATGAGCCACTGTTACTCCTGCTTGGCGATGTCGCAAGTGTTCGCCCAAGTGCTAGAAGTACACCCAGAGTACCAAATCTACTCCATAGACTCCCAAAAAGACCGTCTTGTAGCACGTGACACCTACAAACTAAAAGAGATGCCCACGCAGATATTTTTTAATGAACAAGGTGAGGAAGTTTTCCGTCATACAGGGGCGTATAGAAAGCCTGTATTGGATATTATTTTGAAGAAGTGGGGATTTTTGTAGAGCTTAACCAAAATTACGCTAAAATCGCGTCAATATTATTGTAAAGGCTTTTAAATGGCAAAAAGAACAATCAAAAAAGCAGTACTCGCTTACTCTGGTGGGCTTGATACGAGTATTATTCTCAAATGGCTTCAAGATGAGTATGCGTGTGAGGTAGTCACATTTACTGCTGACCTTGGGCAAGGTGAAGAGGTGGAGCCTGCACGTCAAAAAGCGTTGGATATGGGTATCAAAGAGGAGAATATCTTTATTTTGGATTTACGTGAAGAGTTTGTCAAAGATTTTGTATTTCCTATGTTTAGAGCCAATGCGATTTATGAGGGTGAGTATCTGCTTGGTACCTCTATTGCACGTCCACTTATTGCTAAAAAGCAGATAGAGATAGCACATCAAACAGGTGCAGATGCAGTCTCTCATGGGGCTACAGGAAAAGGAAATGATCAGGTGCGTTTTGAGCTTGGGTATCTTGCACTTGACCCAGACATCACGGTGATTGCTCCATGGAGAGAGTGGGATTTGAACTCTCGTACAAAGTTGTTAGAGTATGCTCAGGCACATGGTATAGATATTGATGGTAAAGGACAGACAAAGCCTTACTCTATGGATGCAAACCTGCTTCACATCTCTTATGAGGGTGAGTGGTTGGAAAACCCATATAATGAACCAGAAGATGATATGTGGTTGTGGTCTGTTAAACCAGAGGATGCACCAGATGAGCCTGAGTACATTACCATTAGCTATAAAAATGGTGACCCTGTTGCGATTAATGGTGAGGAGATGACACCGGCAACACTTTTGGAAACATTGAATACTTTAGGTAAAAAACATGGTATTGGGCGTATTGATATTGTTGAGAACCGTATGGTGGGTATGAAAGCCCGTGGTTGTTATGAGACACCAGGTGGAACGATTATGCTCAAAGCCCACCGTGCTATAGAGTCTATTACTCTAGATCGTGAAGAGGCACATGCAAAAGATGAGATGATGCCAAAGTATGCAAAACTTATCTACAATGGTCTTTGGTGGTCTCCAGAGCGTCGTATGATGCAAGCGGCTATCGATGCAACACAAGAGCAGGTGCAGGGTGATGTAAGGGTTAAACTCTATAAAGGGAATGTGATTGTTGTAGGGCGCAAGTCTGATGTAACACTCTACTCGGAAGAGCACTCTACCTTTGAAGCAGATGATGTCTATAACCAGGCGGATGCAGAAGGGTTTATTCGTCTCAATGCACTTCGTTTTATTATTGAGGGCAAAAAGCAACCTGAGCGTATTGCTTCATTGATTGAAAATAAAAAGAGTTAATCCAATAACTTTTCCATCGCCTTCAACACCTTTGAGGGCGAAAATTTTAGAAATCTTTCTCTGTAAAAAATATTTGGAATGATCTCCAGAAAAAGATACGCTATCATCAACATAGGATAAAAAACCCTATATTCATAATAAAAAGATTTGAAAGTATATCTTTTTTGAAACCACGCTATCGCACTCTTCACTCCATAATAAACCAATAAAAGCTCCATAGCAAAGATAGACCCCCACACAACATAGGTCATGCCTACGACAATGACAGCACCAGTGATGCCATAAATGCCCATAACAGCAGCAAGAAAGATAGCCCCATAGATGGCAAAAGAGCCAAAACCGATAGTGGCAAAAATTACCAAAGCTGAGAAGATAAAGAGTAGGGCACCCAAAAGAAAAAAGAGTTCAAGCCAGCTTTTTTGCTCTTGGAAAGTAGGGCTATAGTATGCACCTAGAAGGGTTATGCCAAAGATGGCTAAAATGATGAGAGCAAGAGAGCGATACTCTTTCATGATGCCCCCCTACGAAATTTCATACAATTTAATAAGACTTTTTACCTCTGCCTTACGACCCAACCACTCCTGATAAAGTTCTGACATCTTTTTGGCACCACCGTTGGCAAGTATATGCTCCTTATACCCTTTTGCTGC
>JALVXW010000122.1 GCA_027038155.1 Sulfurovum sp. | reverse complement strand
ACGGTATTATTATTGAAGATGCTTTTGATAACCGTCCACTTGTGCATCAGGAACGATTTCCTTCCCATCTTCATCCCATGCGAAAAACATTTCAGGATACAAAGTTATCGTATGATGACTACAAGCCCTACACATATGAATCTATAAGCGGAGATGGGGTATTTGAAGTGGCAGTAGGTCCTATTCATGCAGGGATTATTGAGCCTGGGCATTTTCAGTTTTCTCAAGCAGGAGAGGAGATACTTCATCAAGAGGTACGGCATTTTTACAAATATCGAGCGATTGAAAAGATGCTGGAGGGCAAAACCCTGCAAGAGGCAAAACCTGTTATAGAACGTATCAGTGGAAATGAAAGTATTGCCTATCAGATTGCTTGGCGAGATATTGTGTTGCTCTCAACAGGCAGTGAACTCTCCCAAAATAGTAGAAAGTACCATGCATTACTGTTGGAGCTTGAACGTACAATTCATCATCTTACTGATCTTGGTTTTATTCCTAATGATGCCGGGTTTGGTGCAGCACTTGCTTTTGCTTCCAAGCTCGCAGAAGAGGCAAGACGTCAATTTAAAAGTCTTACGGGACATCGTTTTGGTTTTGCTGCTATTGATTTTGAAACCCATGTGCTTGATACAAAAAAGATGCATAGTTACCTTGATGCATTAGAGGAGTCTATACTATTCTTTGAGTCGTGGATTATGGATATCCCATCACTTTGGGACAGGTTTGATACTACAGGTATTTTAAAAACTGCCAAAGCCCTAAAATATGATACCGTAGGTATTGTTGCACGTGCTTCAGGTCTAAAGCTCGATAGAAGAGATGAGCCATTCTATCTTGCACATGGGTTTGAGATGCAGGTGCAAAAAAGTGCTGATGTGGCTGCCAGGTTTAAAATAAGACTCGATGAGGTAAAAAATGCTCTTGCAATGATGCGTCAATTTACTGTAGAGAGATGTGACGGTATCACACTTCACGGTGCGAAGGATGGAGAATATTTTAGCTTTGTCGAAAGTTCTATAGGTGAACTTTTTATGGCTATAGAGCTTAAAGATGGTGTGATTGAGCGTTTCTTTGTTCGTGATCCCAGCTTTGTAAACTGGCAGGCATTGCATCTGATGATGCCAGGAAATATTATTGCTGATTTCCCACTTATTAATAAAAGCTGTGACCTTAGCTATGCAGGAAATGATTTATGATACGATTTTGGAACAGACGCTTTAAAATAGGTACTTTGACCGAAAATCCAGAGATTGATAAAGAACTCCAAGTGATTCGTAAAGAGATGAAAAGTCTTGTAAGTAAGAAATTTGCAGGCTCTCTGGCAATTCGTATGGTAGACAGCGGCAGTTGTAATGCCTGTGAGGCTGAGTGTAATGCACTCTCCAATCCCTACTATGATTTGGAGAGACTGGGCATCTACTTTGTTGCAAGCCCCAGACATGCAGATGTGATGCTGCTTAGTGGTCTGATGACGTTTAATATGACCCCACATGTGCTGGATGCGTATAAACAGATACCTGAACCAAAATGGGTCATTACATTGGGAAGTTGCCCTGTGATGGAGGCACCGTTTGAACAGACTTTTGCCATCAAGGCTCCAGCAGAGAAACACCTTCCTGTTACCCACCATATTCCAGGTTGTCCCCCTGAACCAATTGAGATTATTAGGGGATTGTTGGCATTTTTGAAAAAGATATAGGAACCCTACTATTAAAGGTGCTATTTACTCTTTTTTTGAACGCTTACGCTGTTTTAGTATCTCACGTTTAATGTGTAGTCTGTCTTTAATACGATTTATTTTGTTCATTTCATTGTCTTCCAGACTGGTACTGATATTTTCCACCTCTTCACCGATCTTTACAGAAAGCATTTCCGATTTTTTCATGGCAAGAATCTGAGAAGAAAAAATACTTCTGTGTCCAGAGAGCAAAAAGCTGATGACCGCCGCTATAGCCGCATAATGAGCAATATCAATTCCAAAAAGTTCAACTGCCATGATAGTAGAGGCTATAGGTGTATTGGTTGTTGCAGAGAGTACACTGACAAAGCCTAATGCCGAGAAGAGCACAAGATGTTCAGGAGACACAATGCTTCCAAAGGTATGCCCACTGGTAGCACCAATGTAAAAGATAGGAGTGATAATTCCGCCACTGCCTCCTGCACCCAGCGAGAGAGAGGTAAAAAGTGTTTTAAGAATAAAAGTGTACCAGTGTACATCTACGGTATAAAGTGGATCTGGATTGATTGTATTGTGAATGATTCCCAATCCCAATCCAATATACTCTTCACCAAAGATTAATGTCAAAATAACAATCAGTGTACCCCCTATGAATGCCTTCATGTAGGTATTTAGTTTGATCTTTTTAATAATCTTTTCAGCAAACGAGACAGTTGTAATAACAATATCAGAAACAATACCAAAAAAAACTGCAGCAAGAACGACTTTGAGGATTAGGGTCATATCCAGTGAAATATTTTGATAAAAGTGAAGATTATAGTAGGTATATTTGATCCCTAAAAGCTGTGCAGTGGTAAAGGCTGCAAATCCAGCGATGAAGGAGGGCAGAAGGACATCATAGAGAATCACCCCAATAATCAATACTTCTACTCCAAAAATAGCACCGGCAACTGGAGTACCAAAGACAGTAGCAAATCCTGCACTGATACCACAGATTACCAGTTTTTTACGATCTTGTTTGCTAAATTTGAAAAAATCAGAGAGTGCAGAAGCAACCCCCGCACCAATCTGTGCTCCTGGACCCTCTTTACCGACAGAGGCTCCTCCAAATATACTGATAACGGTTGCCAAAAGTTTTATGGGAATGACAGAAATATCTATTTTCCCATCAGATTTATGTACGGCAGAAATTACCTTTTCTGTGCCATGTCCTTCGGCAGAAGGAGCAAAGGTTTTTACCAGCCATACTGTCAAAACAAGGGCAAAGGGTAAGATATAATAATAATGAAAAGGCAATAGTGAACGAGAATCTTCTGAGTATTCCAAAATATTTAAAAAAAGTGTAACAACTGCACCAATGATAACCCCTACTATAGAAGAGAGAAATACCCATTTGGCAACACTGAAAAAAATAGCAGTCTGTTCTGTAAAGTGCTTACGAATCATGGCAACTGTCCGTGAATGAGATAATTTTAGTATAGAACTTTTTTACTTAAACAGTAGATGTAATAGAGAGAAATAATAATATTTTTTAGTAATTTACTATAAAAAAACTTTTTTATACTAAAAGAAAATTCTGTTTGTACTAAAAAATGATTACATTACTTCAATGATTCAATTATGCTGAACTTATAGGAGTCTGGTAAACTTTAAGAGTGACTCTAAAGAGGTAAAGAATTTTTTAGAAGCCTTAAAAGAGTGCTGGAAAGTATGCCATAGCCAAAAAATAATTTACCATATTTAGATTATTTGTATCATTTGCTACTTCTCAATCCTCATCATAGCAATATTGCCGTGTACCACATCAAGTTTACCCAATGCAGTCATCGCCTCTTGCATCTCGCTCTCTTTACATTTATGTGTAGTAAAAAGAAGTTTTGCTCTATGGGAGGTGCAAGAAGGTTTTTGAAGCATAGACTCTATAGAGATGCCAAACTTTCCAAGCTCTGAGGTGATGGCAGCAAGTACGCCGCTTTGGTCATCTACCTCTAAGCGTAGATAATATTGTGTAACTATCTCTTCTTTGGGTAGAAGTTTAAGTCCAGACTCTAGACCTTTTTTGTAGCCCAACATTGGTCCTTGATTGCCGCGAACAATATCTACAATATCAGAGATAACCGCCGAAGCTGTAGCATCTCCGCCAGCTCCAGGTCCATAATACATCGTCTCACCAACCCTGTCACCTACTACAGTAACAGCATTCATCACACCATCGACTTTGGCTATCATGCTTTCGCTTGGTATCATGGTTGCGTGGACACGCAGTTCCACACCATCACCTACTTTTTTGGCAATCCCCAAAGACTTAATCTCATAACCAAACTCTTTAGCAAAGTCCACATCGGTACTTGTAATATTTTCTATCCCCTCTATAAGAATATCTTCTGGCTTAGCATCTATCCCATAAGCAATACTTGCCAAAATGAGAAGTTTGTGTGACGCATCAAAACCACCCACATCAAAGGTTGGATCAGCCTCTGCGTAGCCTAGCTCCTGAGCCTTTTTCAATATCTCATCGTACTGTGCACCATGATTTATCATGTTTGTAAGCATATAATTGCATGTACCATTCATAATACCCTGAATAGACTCTATATGATTACCGGAAAGTCCTGTACGTAATGCACCAATAATAGGAATACCTCCGGCTGTACTTGCTTCATACATCAATGGAATATCTCCAGCTATATCTTGAAGCTCATAGCGGTGGTACGCAAGAAGTGCTTTGTTTGCGGTCACTACTGCTTTACCATTTTCAAGTGCCCTCTTTACTAAAACATAAGGCTCTTCTACACCACCCATAAGCTCTACTACAATATCTATCTCTGGGTCATCTACCACATCGAGTGGATTGTCTGAGAGCTTGATAGCCACACCTCTGTCTCTACTAAGGTTTTTTACTACCCCGGACTTAGCAACTATTTTCTTACCTGCACGTGCTTCAATAATGTCAGCATTGGCTTCAAGTATCTTTGCTACACTCGCCCCTACAGTACCAACACCCAAAATTCCTATCTTAACCATTTTTATTTTCCTCTTCTACTTTTTTAAGGAATTTTTTAATATTCTTAGCTGCCTGACGGATACGCTTTTCATTTTCTATAAGGGCAATACGCACATATTCATCACCATATTTACCAAAACCAATCCCTGGACTTACCGCAACACCAGCTTCTTGAAGCAGGCGTTTTGCAAAGGTCATACTTCCCATCGCACGACAACTCTCAGGAATCTTTCCCCAAATGAACATAGACGCATTGGGTTTACCCATCTTCCAACCAGCATTTCCAAAAGCCTCCAACATCACATCACGTCTTTTTTGGTAGCGTGGAATAATCTGCTCATCAGGTACATACCCATGTTCATCCAGTGCTACAGTAGCCGCTACTTGAATAGGTGTAAACATCCCATAGTCAAGCCAAGACTTGATGCTTTGCAGTGCACTTATAAGCTTTTTGTTTCCTACAACAAATCCTACTCTCCATCCTGCCATATTGTATGATTTTGAGAGTGTATAGGACTCTACCGCTACATCTTTGGCACCCTCTACCTCCATGATAGAAGGTGTTTTATAACCATCAAAAGTGATATCTGCATAGGCGATATCAGAGATAATATAAAAACGTTTCTCTTTTGCCAAAGCCACAAGTTTTTCATAAAACTGAGGTGTTACCGTGGCAGTAGTTGGATTGTGTGGAAAATTCACCACCAAAAACTTAGGTTTAGGAATAGAGTTTTCTAACGCCTCATTGACATCAGCCAAAAACTTCTCCTCATCTACTTCAAACGTCTCTTCATCAAACACCACTTCCATCTTCTCAACATTTGCACCAGCAAGCACAAAAGCCTGTGAATGTATAGGATAGGTAGGATCAGGAACAATAGCCACATCACCAGGGTTTGTAATCGCCTGCACAAGATGCACATACCCCTCTTTACTTCCCATGGTTGCAACCACTTCTGTATCGGGGTCTAGATCAGCATTGTATTTACGCTTATACCACTTATTCATCGCTAAGCGAAGCTTGTAGATACCTTTACTTGCACTATATCCATGTGTACGAGGTTTTTGTGCAGTCTCACAAAGTTTATCTATGATAGGTTGTGGCGTAGCCGCATCAGGATTTCCCATAGAAAAATCAATAATATCCACACCCTCACGTCTTAACTTCATTTTCAAATCACCAATCTCAGCAAAAAGATACTTAGGTAATCTATTTATTTTTTCAAACTGTATTTCATCAAACATTATCTACTCTTTTTATCTGTTTATTACCATTTTTTATAACCGCCTGCTTCAACATACGCTTGTTTTGTTAAAGGGTGAATGCCTTCTGTATCTATTTTAAAATAGTGCACCTTACTGTCTGTATAGTTTTTTGTATCCTCTTCAGAGACAATAGAAAACGGTGCTGTTGATGTTGCGATAAGCCAACTGGTGGAGGTAACATCAAAACGATACGGTTGAGAGATAGTCAAGTTCTCTCTTTGTTGATTTGCTGTATCAATCATACCAAACCACAGACGTTTTGTGGGAACAATACGAATTGTTTTATTTGTATGCTTTATAGGCATCTCTGCTACAATGGTATCCTCTTGTGATACCTCTGTGCTCTCATTTGTCTCTGATGTGCTCTGCAGTAATACACTCTCTGTCTCTTTTGCCTCACTGGCATTGCTCTCTTCAACCACACTCTCTTCTGTTTTAACAATAGCTGACTCTTCTTCCTCTTTAGAGGGTTGTGGCGTCACTACCGGGGAAGCTACTTTTTTTTCTTCTTGACGTGTTTGAGGTGCCTCTACGTGAACCTTTTCAATACTTACATCTTTGGCAACACTGCCCTCTTGCTTTGCATCACCCACAAAACTCTCCAATGTTGCCTCATCTACAAATGGCAACAACTCTTTGAGATGTTTTTTATCAAATTGTGTCAAGAAATACCATGTAGCATACGCAAACAGAGCAAACACAATAAGAAGAAAAAATACAGATTTTCCCTTTTTTTGTTCTACAACAGGCACCCCAAGTGTCACACTTTGATCTTCGGATATTTCACCATAATAGGCTTTTGCCTCTTCTCTAAAGGCACTCAAATCAGCATGATACTCACGCTCTAAAATAGAGATAAATCCCATTGTTTTAACTTTTTTTAACGCTTCAAATCGCTTATGCAGAAGATGTTCCAAGTTTACTTCTGAGATTTTTGTTTTTTGACTTATCGCTTTAATGCTATTCTCTTCTAATATATCATTTAACTGCATACCCCATCCTATGTATTAAAATTGCTGCTGCTGCACTCACATTAAGTGAATCAAATGCATGTTTCATCTCTATAGAGACGTGTTGGTCTATTTTTGCAGATACCTTTTTAGAGATACCTTTGCCTTCACTTCCCATGACCAAGACACGCTTTGGTGCTACCTCTATGTCGTTAATATTTTCACCATGCATCTGGGCACCATAAAACCTAAATCCTATTTGGGAAAGTTCATTGATATTGTCTAATACGTTAGGTGCGACCATAAAAGGCATATCGAGCATTGCTCCCGAACTTGTACGAACGATAGCTGCAAAATTAAGATGCTTCACCCCTGCGGCGATAACAGCATCTACACCCAAAGCATATGCAGAACGTACAATAGCCCCGATATTCCCTACATCCGTCAATCCATCAAGTATCACAATAAAATGACTCTTTTTAATGGTTGCAAAATCGGCTTGTTTATAGACACTCATCTCCACCAAAATACCCTGATGGTTTCCACCTTTGGCCATGGACTGTGCCCACTTCTCTTCTAAGAATTTAATTTTATCATGGTACTTGTGAAAGAGTGCTTGAGGAAGAATGTTCTTCTTTGCCACATATACTGTTTTAATCTGCTCCTCTTTACGCTCTAACGCATAAAGACAAACCTGTTTTCCATAAATTATCATAAGATAGATTTTATCCAATTTTTACTTGAAATCTGCGTTTTAAAATTCCTAATTCCTAATTCCTAATTCCTAATTAGTATTTCATACCACTCTTTAACTGACTTGTCACTAAGCTGCGCTAAAAGTTTTGCTTTGGGCTTGGGAGGCAAATCAAGCTGTAACACTTCAGAAAAACCAAGGCTCTTTTCCGCCTGGGCTTTAGCCTTTATTACCACGACCCACTCTCCACGTATGGTGAGTTCTTTAAGCTGTGTATTTAAAGATTTGGCTGTACCCCTATAGTAATTTTGATACTTTTTACTTATCTCTTTGGCTAAAAAAAGTTCTCTACTCTCCTCTATGGCTTCCACTTCATCCAAAAGCTTTTCCAAACGATGGGGTGACTCATAGAGGACGGTGTTGTAGCCATTATTCATCGCTTCTGCTAAGGCTAAAGCACGCTCTTTTCCCTTGTGTGGCAAAAAAGCATAAAACAGAAATTTACCCTCTTCAAACCCAGAGGCCGCGTACGCTGTCGTTACCGCCGAAGCACCAGGGAGTACATCATATTGTATGCCATTTTTTTGTGCATACGCCACCAGTAACTGCCCAGGATCAGAGATAACTGGCATACCCGCATCACTAACATAAACCACTTCTTTATCTTTAAAAGTTTCACCCAATGCATCTAATCTCTCTTGCCCATTATGCTCATTAAAACTATGAAACTCGGCATCAGGATACATCATACCAAACCGCTCTTCAAGTAAACGTAAAAGCCGTTTGGTCTGACGTGTATCTTCGCATAAAAATAGTTCTGCTTTTTCAAAAAGCTTCATTGCTCTTATGGTAATATCTTGAGGATTTCCAATAGGTGTGGGGATAAATGTAATCATGAGGTGCCTTTAGGCAATAATATAGATAAAGCAGGGGGACAGATGTCCCCAAAAATAGAGGTGAATGCTTAAGACAATTTGTATTTGCTTTTAAACTTCTCAACCCTACCGGCTGCATCAACAATCTTCTCAGAACCTGTAAAGAATGGGTGACATTCATTACAAATATCAATACTCATCTCTGGTTTATTTGACTTTATTTCAAACTTGTTTCCACAAGCACATGTTACGGCACACTCTACATACTCTGGGTGTATATCTTTTCTCATTCTGTTTCCTTAAAAAGTTAGTATTTATGACAGGTAACCAGCCTGTTCTAGCCATATTGGCTCTTCCACTGCACATACAGGGGTCGTTGCAACAGTCTAGCTGAGACAACAATTAGGGCGAAATTATAGCAAAATAGGTTTAAATTTTTATAAAAGCACTTTAGCTGCCACTGCACATACCGCAGACTCAGACTTTAAAACCAATGGTGTATCAAACCCTACAATATCTTCAGGCTTAAACAGTGTCACTTCATCGTCGCAAAAACCACCTTCACAACCTATGACTATAGTATCTACAGTCGTAGTACCTATAAAATTATTTTCTGAAAAGTTAAGCATCTTACTGTGAGGATATTTTGCCAAAAAGTGTTCTAAATCTTCTTCCATTTCCAGATGCATCATCTGGCTTCGTCCAGACTGTTGCGAGGAGTTAAGCAATATTTTTTCTAAACGTTTAAAATCCAGTTTAAAACTCTTTTGTGAACGTTTACAGTAGATGAATGTTATTTTCGCTACCCCCATTTCATTGAGTGAAGGAAGTACTTTCTCTACACTTTTAGGGTCTATAACACACCAACCTATATGCAAAGAGTGACTTGCTTTAATTTCAAGAGTATAACTCTCCTGCAAAACCAACATTGCAGAACGTTTATCCATAAACGTAATAAGATAACGATGAAGCAATCCATCTTCTAAATTACGTAGATAAAGTGTATCGCCCTCTTTATGTCTGCGTACTTTAAAGATGTAACGATGGTCATCCCCTTCTAACGTAAGTTGAGGAGCTCCTGCTTGTCTGTTATAAAGATACAACACCCTTGGCCTTTAAAATCATAAGTGCCACCATGATAGCTACAAAAGCTATTTGTACCAGAGAAATTTTAACAAAAGCACTTTTGAGTATTTTAAGCGTATCACTGTTTTGTAAATTTGCTACTTTGATAAGCCTATATTTTTTAATCTCCGTAAACATCATAAGTGCCCATACAATACCCATTATAATAGTTGTGCCTTCCCAGCCCAAATTGCCAGCAAACAAGGCTACCAATCCAGTAAAAGCAACCATGGTTGCAATGGCTTGAAATATCATGGTATAAATAAAACTTGCTTTTTTAAAACCCAATGGTTTCTTTACTAAGAAAGGGATAACAACACCTCCTACTAAAAAACCTAAAAATATTTTAACCAATAGGCTATGTGTTGCTATCATTTGTGCTGTATGCATAAAATATCCTTCATTATGTTTTATTTAAATGCGGATTATACTATAATCAGTTTAATGAAAATTCTAAAGGTTAAATATGGCTAGTTCAATCCTAGAAGCACTTGAAATTATTGCAAACAACATCACTCCTGTTGACACAGAAATTATTCCTATAGAACAATCGGCAGGTCGTGTTGTAACAAAAAATTATATTGCACACTTTGATTTACCAAGATTTAATAATTCTGCTATGGATGGGTATGCTGTAAAAGTAGCAGATGCCAACAAAGTTGTGCAATGTTCAGAGGTTATCTATGCTGGAGACAATCCTACTATAACACTCCATGAAGGCAGTGCCATTAAGATTATGACAGGAGCCCCCATACCTCAGGGGTGTGAAGCGATAGTCCCTATTGAGAATGTAACCGTAGAAAATGACACGGTACATCTACCTTCAGAGATTAAAATGAATCATTTTATTCGTATGGCTGGAGAAGATATTCAAAAAGGAACGGTTTTTCTCTCTAAAGGAGAGATTATCAATGCATATACTATTGCATCCTTGGCAAGTCAAGGTATCACACATGTAAGCGTCTCTCGCATGATAAAAGTAGCTATATTTGGTACAGGGGATGAACTTCGTCCTCACTTTGAAAAAATTAAACCACACCAGCTCTACAACTCAAATTCACCTATGTTTTTAACACGCTCTAAAGCATTGGGGTGTGATGTACGCTTCATTCGTACTTCAGCAGATACACTTGAAGCCTTGGAGTCTTCTATTAGAGCTACACTTGATGCAGATATTATTATCACCTCTGGTGGCGTAAGTGTGGGAGATAAAGACTTTACCAAAGAGGCTTTTACCAATTTGGGAATGGAACTACTGATTGATAAAATTGATATCAAACCAGGGAAACCTACCCTTGTAGGAAATATTGGGAGAACCATTATTGTTAATTTACCAGGAAATCCTTTGGCATCTATGGTGAATTATGAACTCTTTATTCGTGCCATAATGAGAAAAATGAGTGGAAGAAACGACTATTACCATGGTGTCATACACACAACACTAAAGCATGATTTTTCTGTTCGTGGTGGCAAACATGCTGTCATTCTTGGAAAATTTGATGGTAGATTTTTTGAACCCCTAAAAACACAAATGCCAGGAATGGTTTCTCCTATGCAAGAAGCAGATGGACTTATACTTATTACACCAAAAACAACAAGTCTTAAAAAAGGTAATGTGGTAAAAATGTTACCAATTCAATGGGAATTTACCTCTAACGAAGCAGAAGATTTATTTACAAACTAACCCCTCCTCATAAGAGGAGAAGAAGATTTTAAAGCTCAGAGATATATTTTGCTATCGCCTTAATTGTCTCATCATTCATCGATGCCACTTGTCCTGTCATGAGTTTTCCCATACCTGCTACGCTTCTTGTACCTGCTTTATATGCTCTAATCTTGGCTTCCAAATCAGTTGCTGGTTGTCCTGCGATAACCGCAGATTTTCCGAGTGCTTTGGTTGTACCTGTTTTACCATGACATACCACACATTTTGCATAGGTTTTTTTACCCAATTCATTCTCTGTTGATACTGCTTCTTTTGCAGCCTCTGTTACTTTTGTAGCAGTCTCTTTTGTGCTCTCTACTGCTTTTGTTGTAGCCTCTTTTACTGATTCTGTTGCTTTTGCAACAGTCTGTGTTGCTTTTTTGGCGGTCTCTTTTGTTGCTTCTACTGCATTTGTTGCGGCATCCTGAACCGTTTTTGTTGCTGAAGAGGCCATCTCTTTTGCACTGTTTTTTGTCTTTTCATCACATGCTGTAAACAATACTGCTATGGCAACAAGTGAAAGTAGTGTCATTTTTTTCATCGTTTTTCCTTTTAATATTTTAGATATATAATTATACTATATAATTGTGATAGTTTCGTGAAGTTTTACACTTTTTGAGGATTTACTATTTTATCTCCTTTAAGAAGCTTTTTCCACAATTGCACATCTGACCACTCTTTTTGTACCTGTTTGGAGAATAGTATATCTTCAAGTTTAATCATTCCCATCAATACAGAATGTGCATCCTCTTTAAACCCTTGTGCATATCCTGTCTCTGTTTCAT
>JALVXW010000121.1 GCA_027038155.1 Sulfurovum sp. | reverse complement strand
TTTGTTTTCCATCACCAAATTATTGATATCTGACAAAGCACTAAATTGACTGGCCAATCCTGTAAGAAAATCTATCTCCCCCTTTTTATCGCTACTGTCAACAACAACCATATTTTTGCTTGCTTCAACTTTATCATCTTTTATATCAGTATCAACAATACATGTAATTGTTCTATTGATATTCCAGCTGTTTTTATCGATATATATATTTACTTTCTCTTCTCTCTCTTGAATAAAAAGAGAGAGATTTTTCAATCTAATATTTGATGTACTTTTAAGAGATAACTTTTCTAAAGCTACAATAAACTTCTCTCTGTCTCCACGCTTGACTTCCATCTCCACATAGTTAGGAATAGTGTTATCCACAATCATAAAAAGATCACGTGCTGCTTGGTTTGCAAATACAACATTATACTCCTCAGAAAAAAGCAGCATCGCCTCTTCATGATACTCTCTTTGTTTTTTAAAAAATTGTAACTCACTAGAGGTATCTTTGAAATTTTTTTGAATCTCTTTAAATTTCCATACTACAAATAACAAAATCAACAGTAAAACTACTATCATGCTCCACATTACTATATTCATATTTTTTCCTTTTTATCTGATGAGCTTCTGAAACTCAAACAGAGGCAATGGCTTTGAAAAGTAGTACCCCTGCAAATATTCAGCTCCATACGATGTAACAATATTAGACACTTCCAAAGTCTCTATCCCTTCAACAACAATTTTGTACCCCAAATTATGTGCCAAATCTATTATCCCCTTGACGATACGTCGCTCATCTTCACTCTCTGCAATATGATCAATAAGACTTTTATCTATCTTTAAAACATTTGCAGGGAATTTTTTCAAATAAGAGAAAGAGGTATAGCCTGTTCCAAAATCATCTAACGATATAGAGAAGCCTAATGCTCTTAATTCATGAAAATAGTGATCGAGCTGTATCTCGTTGCCCATCGCAACACTCTCAGTAATTTCAAACTTAATTAGTGCCGGATTGACCTTATAGTGCTCTAGTTGTTTTTTGATATTTTGAACAAATTGCCCTGTTGCTATCTCTACCATTGAGACATTAATCGCCACCTCAATCTGTTTAAACTTAAAGAGCTCCCAGCGTTTTTGCTGCTTGAACACCTCTTCTAAGATAAACCGTCCAAGCTCTACAATATATCCTGTCTCCTCCATAAGACCAATAAATATTTCTGGAGAGATAAGACCAAACTCCGAGTGATTCCACCTTATTAAAGCTTCAGCCCCTACAACCTTTTTGCTTTTACCTTCTACAATAGGCTGATAGTAGACCTCAAACTCTTTATTTTCCAAAGCCTTTGGTATATGGCTAGACAAAACCAATGCATCATATTGATGTGTTGTTTTTTTAGGAAGATAAACTTTTACTTTGCCTGTGCCTTCTTGCTGTGCCAAATCTAAAGCCTTAAAAGCACAATCATAGATTTGGTTTATCTTGCCACTTTCTGGATATACCGCAATACCTGCAGATAGACTTAGGTATAGATTTTTACTATTAGCAGAAGTAACATCCAATAGTTTTTTCTGAATATCAGATATCAAAAGGGTCACATCCTCAATTGACCCAACACGAGAGAGAGTTAACAAAAAGTAGTTATCAAAGGTGTGATAGGCTTTTATATCCATTGTAGAGACGATATTTTTCAAATCATTCGAAAATGCTACAAGAATTTTATTGGATTCTTCATATCCAATCGTTGCACGAAGTTTTAAAAAATGATCAAAAGTCAATAGTACCAATGCAATTTTACTATTATCTGCATGGACTTTGGAAAAGAGTTTTGGCATATCCATCGTCAATTGTAATTGATTTGGAAGCTGTGTCAATTTATGATGATAAGGTAACTCCTCTTTTTTTTGCATATATGTTACATCATGTATATTTATGATAAAATAATATTCATCTTTGCGATTTTCTATTGGCAAAGAAGAGAGAGAGAGGTTAACAACTCTTACCTCTTTTCGTGTTATTTTTAACTTTATTTTAGGAAAAAGTAGCTCTTTTTTTCTACTATCTATTTTGTGTGTTTGTATAAAAGTTTCTAAAGGAATCCACTCTTTTTTCTCTTTCACCTGTGGTTTTTTATCAAAAAGATTATCTATTGTGTCCTTCTCTACTTGCAGTAGTGTCCGCATAGATTTATTTACATAAATCACTTCATCTTTTTGTGATAAGATAGCTATAGCATCTTTGGCTAAATTAAATGCTTTTTCTAATGTCTTCTCTCTTGCCTTAAAAGCTACGCTGTTTCTCTTGACTCTATGTTTAAAAAACAGAATACAGAACATAAAAAGAAGAGATAAAGATAGTATCAATAACACAACACTATTTTCAATAAGCATATCCATTACATATTCAATATTCATCATCATTCGTTTCCCTTCATGTTATTTATTATAACATAAAGAAAACAAAATTTTACCCAAATCTCGAAATAGAATTCTTTGAATTTGCTTTATGGTCGTATTTTTGGGGTTTGTATAAAATTTGTACCCCAAGGGCATTTCCTGCGGGCAGTCGCACCCATAGGTTCGGCGATGATTTTATGCAAAGTCATGAATTTCTATTTCGATATTTGGGTTTTACAACACTTGTATACATTTTGCTTCAATACGATAAGACAATGCCTCTAAAGTAAAAACCATATTGGGTTTAATCTCAGACAACTCAACACTTTTGCCCCCTATAGAGATTTTAGCCCACCCTTTACGGTGCTGTTTTTGAGGATTGTGCATCAGGAGTTGAGTCTGTACCATTTGTACCGCCTGTATCTTTTTATCCCATACAAAATTGACTGTTTGCCTGTATTGGCTTTGAAGTATCGGTAGCCTGTTACTATAGTGCACCATAAGCGTCTCCATAC
>JALVXW010000120.1 GCA_027038155.1 Sulfurovum sp. | reverse complement strand
AGACCATATAGGATTCCCCATATACCAAAGGTTGCACCCAAAGAGAGTACTATGATGATACCTGTGTTCATCATTCTTGCATGAAAAGGTATTTTAAAAAACAAAATCACTAACAGAGCTATAGCAAAAAGTGGTACCACAACTTTATCGTAAAAGACAGCCCTTATCTTGTCGGAGTTTAATTTTTGTTTATCTAAAAGCTTCCATGTATAGTAGGCATCAATAATATTCAGTGCTTTCCCCTCATAGAGTGATTCGATAATTTTTGGTTTATATCCACGTAGTGTTTTAATGCTTTTTTTATGTGCAATCGTATATTTTCGTAATGTACCATCTTGGTAGATATGGGTTTTAAGTATTGCATCTTTGGCATCCCACTCTTTACCATTAAAAAATGCATAAGGTGCCTTAATCGTATATTTTACCCGATAGTTTTTTACCTTAAAAATAGTCATACCCTCTATCTTCTTTGCAATAGGGTCTAGCTTATCAATATAGACAAAGGTATCGTTGTATTTAAAAAACAGATTATTCACATCATAGGCATTTATCTCATTTTTTAAAAGCAATGCTCCCTTATCGCGTGCATAAGAGAACTCGGTGGTATGTAGCAGTGTAAAGAGAGCATAGGTCATACCGGCAACCAACAATAGAGGCAAAACCAAAACCCTTTTACTGTACCCAAAGGCATGTAAGGCACCCATGGTATTGTTACGTATCATCGCCAGTTTGGTAACAAGTAATGCAAAGACGATGGAGAGGGGGTAGAGCAGTCCCAAAGCCTGCTCCCACATATAAAAGATATATAAAATTTTGTAACTACTTGTGACATTGAGTTTTTGTGCATACTGAAAATAGTCCATAATGGCAAATGCCAAAGAGAGACCAAAAAGAATAAAAAGAAGATTTTTCAAATAGAGCTTAAAGAGGTATCTAAAATAGAGTTTAGGGCTTAAAAAACTCATCTGTAAAGCCCCTCTGTTGATTTTAGACTATAGAGCGATTTTACGCTATTAAGCTCTTCTTGCACAAGAGCTTTAGCTGCATGGGCAACATGCTCTATAAGTTGTCCTATATGCTCAGACTCTTCTGCTGAGAAATCATGCAGTACATACTCAGCTACTTGCGACTTATGCTCTGGTTTATCTACGCCTACACGCACACGCAGATATGCTTTGCCTATGCTGGCATCAAGTGATTTGAGTCCATTGTGACCCCCATGACCCCCACCTCTTTTAAAACGTACTGCCCCAAAAGGCAAATCAATATCATCATGAATGACAATAATATCTTCAAGTTCTACTTTGAAAAACTGTTTAACCGCTTGTACTGATTTTCCTGAAAGATTCATAAAGGTAGTAGGTTTTAAAAAAAGTGCGTTGGATGAACGGTAGAGTTTACCATGAAAAGAGGTTTTGGATATCTCTCGTGCTCCAAAGTCATCAACAAGTTTGTCAATGACTCTAAAGCCGATATTGTGACGTGTATTTTCGTACTGTGGTCCTGGATTTCCTAGACCTACGAAAAGTGTCATTGTAGGCTTACTTAGCTTTGATTACACCACAGATAGCAACATCTGGTCTGTCCATCAATCTACAGTTTGCTGGGACTTCAACATCTCTTACAAGAATTGAATCGTCTCTGTTAAGTGACTCTACATTAAGATCAAATTTTGCAGGCATATCTTCAATAGCACCTCTTACTTTTAATCTTCTTTTAGACATCACAAGTACACCTTTGTTTTTAAGTCCAATAGGTGTTCCGTGTGTAATCACTGGTACAAGGAAGTTTGTTACCTGTCCTGGTACAGTAATTCTTAAATCTACATGTACTACTTCTCCATGTACTGGATGTAGTTGATACTCTTGAATGACAACATTTAATGCTTTGTCACCCACTTTCACTGGGAATGCTAGGCTCTCTTTTTTTCTTACTGCTCTTACAAACTCACCACGTTTAAACGCTGCTTGAATGTTCTCTACGCCATTTGCGTAAAGGTTTGCAGTTAGATAACCATCTCTTCTAAGCTTCTTTGCAGTAGTCTTTCCGATACTCTCTCTAACGATACCTTCTAACATTTCTGTCCTTTAAAATAAAATAGACGCGAATTATACCCAAAAAATATTAAATAAAACCTCTTAAAAGAATTCGCTACCTATTTCATCTGCCTCTTCTTTAAGCTCAAATACCTCTACTTCTTTATCTGCTGCATTGTTATCAACCAGTGCACCTTTTCCGACCCCTTGCATTTTGAGCTTCATATCTGCAGGGTTTGTAGCATACTCCAGTGCCATCTCTTCTGTAATGATGTTGTTACGTAAAATATCCAGTAGTGCCTGATCAAATGTCTGTGTGCCGTAAATCTCTTTTCCTTCAAAGAGTGCATCAGGTATTTCGTTGTCTCTATTTTCGGCAATAAGCTGTTCTATTCTTGCTGTTTTCTTTAGCACTTCAATGCAGGCAACCCTTCCTCCTGTTTTAGTAGGAATTAGCCTCTGAGAGATAACCCCTTCAAGTACAGAAGCTAAAGACATACGAATACGGTTTTGCTCTTCATTAGAGAACATTCCGACAATTCTGTCAATCGTCTCTTTGGCATCAAGTGTGTGCAGTGTAGAGAATACCAAGTGACCTGTATTGGCAGCGTGTAAGGCAATGTCTATTGTCTCCAAGTCCCTCATCTCTCCTACCAAAATAATATCCGGGTCTTCTCTTAGGGCTGCTCTTAGTGCATCTGAGAATGAGTGTGCATCTTGACCAATGGCTCTTTGGTTAATAAGACACCCTCTATCTTTATGGACAAACTCTATAGGGTCTTCTACGGTGATAATATGCTTTTTTTGCTCTCTGTTTATCTTGTCAAGAATCGCAGCGAGTGTGGTAGATTTACCAGAACCTGTAACCCCGGTAACCAACACCAATCCTCTTTGTATTTGGGCAAATGTTTTAATTACTGGAGGTAATTTGAGTGCCTCTAGCGACAAAATTTCTACAGGAATTACACGAAATACCGCCGATAACCCATCCATCTGAAAAAAGAAATTCACACGAAATCTGTTCTCTTCGCCTAAAATATAAGAGAAGTCCAAATTTCTATCCATTTGCAACTTCTCATACTGGTCAGCAGTGGTAATCTCTCTGGCAAGTTTGTCAACCATTTCAGAAGTTAAAACATCTTTTCCCATCACCTTCAACACGCCATGTATTCGTACACGCACCTGAGAATTTGATTTGATATGCAAATCAGACCCTTTGTTACTTACCATTGTTCGCAGGTAAAGTTTTAACTTCTCTTCCATAATATCCCTTTATTTTAGTCTATCTAACATCTCTTGAAATGCATTTTCAAAAGCCTCTAGCCCCTCTTTTAGGAGTTGTGCATAAACTTCATCCATCGCAAAACCATTGTCTGCCAACTTGGTAAAATAGCCATCAATCACTGCATCATCTATAGGAAGTTTTGGGCTATTGGGCTCTGTGGCGATATAGGCTTCTATGGTAGCAAGTGGAGCAGTATTGACAGCGTGTGGGGCAAGCAGTTCTTGCATATAGTACGCTGCGGGCAAATCATCACCTTTGACGCCTGTACTTGCAAAGAGCGTACGTACAGCAGGGGTATGATGTGCCTCTATAAGATTATAGATTTTAGCCGCATTGTAGATACCTGTTTTAGAGACCTCTAAGCCTTCAGCAGCCAAATCAGCATCTAACATTCTGTCAAAACGACTCACAAAGACAGAAATGACCGCTTCACAACGTCCTCCACCAGATGCTTCAAATGCATCGAGCCCTTTTTTCATGGCTTTTAAACAACGCTTTGCCTGTTTGGGCGAAAAAACAAGTGTCGCATTGACAGAGATACCTGTACTAAGCAACTCAGTCATAGCATCATACCCTGCTTCGGTTGCAGGTATTTTTATCATCACATTCGGTTCCCCTATTGCAGCAAAGAGACGCTTGCCTTCTTCTATGGTTCCTTTGGTATCATGAGACAAAAAAGGATCTACCTCAATAGAGATATACCCATCATTCCCCTCATCATACACACCACGCAGTTTTTGTGCAGCAGTGCGTATATCTTCTATGGCTAAGGCTTCATACTTCTTTTTGGCACTCTCTCCTTCAAGAGCTTCCAGCTGCTCTTTGTATGCAGGTGAAGTGGTAATAGCACTTGCAAAGATGGCAGGGTTGGATGTTGCTCCATTAATAATCCCTTTTTCAATCAAAGAGGAGAACGCATTTTTCAAATAATCTCTCTCAACAAAGTCTAACCACAAAGAGAATCCTATATCTCTATTTACCATCTTTTATTCCTTATATTCCCATGTAAAATCGTGCCATTTGCCAAAATCTGTCTCTTTGGTGATGGCTACTTCAAGTGCATCAAGAAAGGTATCTCTGCCTACCACTTGAGCTCCCAGACCTACCATATGATCAGTTTTCATCTGACAGTCTATAAAATCATAACCTCTGCTACCTAAAACATCACTTAGTGCTTTAAATGCTACTTTTGATGCATCGGAGACCAAAGAGAACATTGACTCTCCAAAAAAGGCTTTTCCATACGCAATCCCATAGAGTCCTCCCACCAGTTTGCCTTCAAGATGTACCTCTATAGCGTGCGCAAAACCCTCTTCATGTAGTCTGCTATAGGCTTCTATGATTTCAGGGAGTATCCACGAAGACTCCTGTCCTTTTCTAGGTACTGTAGCACAATGGTGAATCACTTCAGCAAAGTGTCTGTCAAAGGTAACAGAAAATTTTCCAGAACGTAACACCCTTCTAAAAGATTTACGCAATTTAAAGTTTTGGGGATAGAGTAACAATCTAGGGTTGGGAGACCACCACAATATAGGGTCGCCTTCACTATACCAGGGGAATATTCCTTTTTTGTAAGCAGTGAGCAAACGGTGCGATGTTAGGTCTCCACCATACGCAAGCAACCCCTCATCGGGTGCATAACGCGGATTGGGAAACGCAAAGGTATATCTACTTAAAGGCGGTACATAGTACTCCTCTTCAATCACTTCATCCATTGCTCTTTAGTACTCTGCAAAACGAAAGGTAAGTGTTTCATCTTTAAAACCTACTTTGACCAAACCACCCTTTTTAAGCTTTCCAAAGAGTATCTCATCAGTCAATGCTTCTTTGACTTTCTCATCTATCACTCTGGCGATATGTCGTGCACCATAGCGTTCATCATACCCCTCTTTGGCAAGGTATGCTTTTGCTTTTTTGTTAAGTTTTATTTTTACTTTTTTAGGAGCCAAAAGGGCATTGACTTTGTCTATTTCTCTCTCAACAATATGCATCAGGATATCTAAAGAGAGGGCATTAAATTCGATTGTACCACTAAGACGGTTTCTAAACTCAGGAGAGAAAAAGGCTGCCAATGCCTTATCTGTCTTTGCAGAGGTATCTTTTTCAAAGCCCATCACATTAGCCTCTTTGGTGCCTATGTTGGAGGTCATAATCAAAATCACATTTTTAAAATCACTCACGACACCGTTGTTGTCCGTAAGTTTTGCACCATCCATCACCTGAAGTAAAATATTCATAATATCTGGGTGTGCTTTTTCAATTTCATCTAACAATAAGACCGTATGGGGATGCTTTTTAATCATCTCTGTAAGCAGTCCACCCTGTTCATACCCAACATACCCAGGAGGTGCACCTACCAAACGAGAAATGGTATGTGGCTCCATATACTCAGACATATCAAGCCTTTCAAAATGTACCTGCATGGTTTTGGCAAGCTGTGTTGCCAGTGCTGTTTTACCTACACCTGTAGGTCCTACAAACAAAAATGAGCCTATGGGCTTATCTTCTCCATTGAGCCCTGCATAAGAGCGTTTTATGGCAGCAGAGAGTGCTTGTATCGCCTCATTTTGCCCTATAATGTGTGAAGCTAAATCTTTTTCCAAATTTTTTAACTTTTTGGTATCATCTGTACCTACCACTGTGGAGGGCAACTTCATCATCTTGGCAACAGATATTTCAATATCTTTTGGTTTTACACTCACGTTACTCTGCCCTCTAAGCATAAATGAGGCACCCACCTCATCAATAATATCCATCGCTTTGTCTGGCAAAAATCTATCATGAAGATATTTTACAGATAGATCTATCGCAGACTCCAATGCGGCATCGGTAAATTGAATGTGATGATACGCTTCATATTTATGCTGAATACCTTTAAGTATGGTAAAGGTATCTTCTTTGCTGGGCTCTTCCACATCTATCTTGGCAAATCTACGGCTAAGTGCCTTATCTTTATCAAAAAAGTTTCTAAACTCCTGATAGGTTGTGGCTCCTATACACTTTAGCTCTCCACGAGCAAGGGCTGGTTTGAGTATATTGGAGGCATCCATGCTTCCACCACTGGTTGCCCCTGCACCAACCATCGTGTGTATCTCATCTATAAACAGTATGGCTCCATCTTGTTGTATCAGCTCTTTAATTATTCCTTTAAGACGTTTTTCAAAATCTCCTCTATATTTGGTGCCTGCAACCAGTGCTCCCATATCTAAAGCATAAATCCTAGAACCTTTGAGTATATCGGGTACATCATCTTCCAAAATACGCAGTGCCAAACCCTCTGCAATAGCCGTTTTACCCACACCTGGTTCACCCACAAGCAGTGGATTGTTCTTTTTACGACGACAAAGGGTTTGCATGACACGCTCTATCTCATCTACACGCCCTACCACAGGGTCTATCTTGCCTGCACGTGCAACCGAGACAAGCTCTATGGTAAATTGCTCAAGCAGTGTATCCTCTTTTGTATTGGCATGCTCTTGTGCCTCTGGTTTATCATAACGATGCGATATAACTTCAAGGATATCCACACGCGAGAGCCCCTCTCTTCTCATCAAATAGACCGCATAGGAGTGCTCCTGCATAAAAATCGCTGCTAGCATATCTCCAATCGTTGCCTCTGTACGTCCAGAGCTGTGTATGTGTGTCATCATGTCATTAATCGCACGTGAGAGTGCGACTGTCTCAAATGGCTCTACTGCCTCTTTGAGTGATGGTATTGTCTGTGCAATATGCTTTTGTATCCCTGCTTCTAGTGCTACAAGGTCTGCATCAAGCAAAGAGAGTATCTCTTTGCCTGCTTCAGAACGTACAATGGCCAAAAAAAGGTGCTCTACAGTTAAGTATTCATGACGATTCTCTTTGGCGTACCTTACTGCCTCTTTAAAGACATCATTGAGTGCAATGCTTATCATCTAACTATCCTCCTCTATGGTGGCTAAGAGAGGAAACTCATTTTGTTTCGCTCTTTGTTTGACCTGCTGGGCTTTGGTCTGTGCTATCTCAAAAGAGTAAACCCCACAAATGGCTTTGCCCTTCTCATGTATCTGTAACATAATCTGCTCTGCTTGTGCATGACTCTTATGGAAAATACCCATAAGTATCTCTACTACAAAGTCCATACTTGTGTAGTCATCATTGTGCAGTAGCACTTTAAACATTTGTGGCTCTTCAAGCTCCAGTGCAAATTCAACTTCTTCTTCGTAGTTTGGCAATTTTTATCCTCTTACTATCAAATAATTTTTATTTCTACTATAATTGTATCAAAAAATGTATAGGAATTGTGTATGCAATCACTTTTCATCACCGCTACAGGTACCAATGTAGGTAAAACGCACACCACCTTGCAACTCATAGAGGCTCTAGCCTCCAAAGGGCATAAGGTAGGTGTCTATAAACCCATAGAGACAGGGGTAAAAGATACCGCTCCTGATGCTACTATACTCCTCAAAGCTTGCCAAAAGGTAAATGCCTCCTTTTGCTCTCTTACCGTAGAAGATATTACTGCCTATACTTTTGCTCTTCCTGCTGCACCTTTTTGTGCAGATACAAAGCAAACCATAGAGATAGAAAAAATCATAGAAAAATACCATGCTCTCTCAAAACTTTGTGACATACTCTTGGTAGAGGGTGCAGGAGGTTTGCTTGTGCCCATTACCAAAGAGTACACCGTGATAGACCTCATTAAAGAGCTAAACATTAAAACCCTACTTGTTACTCCCAGCCGTCTTGGCTGCATCAATGACACTATACTCTCCATAGAAGCCCTCAACGCAAGAGAGATTGACTTTGACTGGTGCGTAAATGTGTATGAAGATAGGGAAGATTTTGAAAAAGTGACACAGCCGTATTATGATGCTGTGTTCAAGAGGTGGTGGCGTGTGGAGGAGGGGTTAAACTCCTTTATTCAAACGCTTCATTAAACCCAAACTATGTAATAGAATTGCCAAAATTAGTAATAGTGCTTGTGCTGTGGGTGTTTGCAAAGAATATGAGGTTAACCCTTAGGTTAATCGATGATTATCTGTAAATGCCCGCAGTGCAATGACTTTTGCTAGTTTGGTAATTTCTATTGCATCATTTGGGTTAAAACCTCAATACAGAGACAAATCGCTTATTGGCTATCCACTCTTTAACCGTAGCCATAGCTTCAGAAGAAGAATCTACTCTTAATGTACTGTATGAGCCATCTTCATTTTCCCAGTTTTCATGCCAAAAAGAGATGGCATCAAACTTTATGTAAGGGTTAGAGAGTATCGTTGCAAAGGCATCGTTAAGCCATGTACTTTTACTTCCTTGTGGATGATGGTCTGTAACACCAAACTCCAGTAGTGCCCTAGGCTTAGAGGAAGTAATAGCATTTGCATCCTCTGCATAAGTAGCCAACTGAGTAGAAAATGCCAATCCATCCCATACTTCATCTAATGTTTGTGCACCATAAAGGCTACATCCTACCCAGTCAATGTAGGCATCGCCAGGGTAATAGTAGCGTGGTTTATTCCACGCTACATCAGGAGAAGAGGCATAATTGTAGTGGAAAAACCACGTCACATCTGTAGTACCTTCAGCCCTAAACAGACTAATAATATGCCTATAGGCATCTCTATAGCGTTCTGGACCATCAGGGTAATTTGGGTCACCATAACCATCTGTTTTGGCACCACCATTAAAAAGACCACTCCATCCAAACCAATCACCATTGGGCTCTACTGCAAAATCCATCAGTAGAGGAATTGCATCTTTTTTAGCTGCTCTTGCCCAAGCTTTCAGTTCTGTATCAAAATCACCATCAATAATATTTTGCAACGAAAAATGCCTCTCTGCCTGCCCCTGCATATCATTACTTCGAGGCATAAGACGCACAAAAGGGACTACTCTGGCATCATGTATGGCATGAATTTTGGCTTTGGGGTAAACAATGCCGTTGTACCAGTTGTTTGAAAAGTATGCCCATGCTATCTTTTTGCCTATAAGTGTTTCAAAATTTTTAATCTTCTCTTTAGAGACCTTATCTTCTGAACCACCAAAATCAGCAAAAGCACCAACATAGATATGCTCCCTCAAAGGTGGCTGTAATGTTTGATGTAAAGAGCTCTCACCATTGTCTCTTTGATCACGCGTAGCAATAATGCCATAGCTGTTAGATAGATTTTTGAACTCCTGTGAGTGTAAAAAACCATTGAGTATATCCTCTCTGGATACTCCATGATTTAGCTCATTGACCCAATAGTAAAATCCCCCTTTATCGGCTTCTCTACCAAAAAATGATTGATAGAGTGTTTTGACATAAGTTTCGTTATCGAGTCCTTTGTTGCCAAATTCTTGACTTTGTATAAAACCTCTTGCGACATCTTCTCCTGTTAAAGCATGCGACTCCAGTTGCGATGTCCAATAGGCTAACCCCTCCTTGTCTGAAGTACGTCCCAGTACTTCTGTATAAAATCGTTCTACAAAACCTTGCACACTGTTTTGAGGTTTTGCTGGGACAATACCAAAACTTTGAGAGAGTGTAGCAAACTCGTCTGAATGCAAAAAACCATCTAAGACTTCTGTTTTGCTTGCACCATGGTTAAGTGCATTAATCCAAAAGGCAAATCCTGCACTGTCTGGAGCACGGTTAAAAAATGCTTGGTAGAGTGTTTGCAGGTAGGCTTCATTGCTTTTTGCATTGAGGTTGTATTCCTCTGAAAAGATAAACCCATATGCAATATCTGCTCCTGTTTTACTGCCATCTTTTAGCTTATCTGTCCAATATTGTAATCCTTCAGCATCTGCACTTCGGTGCAACACCTCTGTATAGAATCGGCTAACAAATGCTTCTGCATTATCTGCTTGCAGTGTTGTGGTTAGAAAGCTATAGCCTAAGAGTAGTAGTAGAAGTATTTTTTTCATTTTTTCCTCCTAGAGAGCGATGCTATATGATAGTTTTAATCCAAATTTAACCTAAAATTATACGATTAAACTCAAATCTCGAAATAGAATTCTTTGAATTTGCTTTATGCTTGTATTTGTGGGCTTTGCATAAAATTGTAGTCGCACCCATAGGTTCAACGATGATTTGGTTAAAGATTCAGTTTCATACTTTTTATTGTATAATAAATAATACTCAATTTTCTTGAAAAACATATTACTCATAATAATTCTACCCAGATTATGATTTGGCATGACTCAATACAAAAATCCAAACAACCATAAAGGTATTTTGTTTCCAAACCCCACTTCTATACCATCTGCCGCCACATAAGCATTGTCCACATCTTTTATCTGCTTAAATCCTTTATCTTTGCCTCCTATCTCAAACGTATTATGTCCATTAACCACAAAGTCACCCTTTTTGGGGTAGTTTAGCTTATGCTCTTCTGTAAGCATATTAAGAAAAAATGCTTCTCTTATAGTGCCTACTTCACTCTCTTGACAGTAACAATTGTTTAGATTTGGATTATTCAAATAGAGCTTCGCAGGTTTTGAAAAAATGGTATCACCTTTTCCTTTTGCCTCAAGCTTACTAAAAATATTTCCCAATGTCAAATAGTGTATATATTGATAGAGTGTCTTTCTATTGATACCTATCTTTTGTGCTAAAGCAGTAAGGTTTAACTCATAAGGTTTTGAAGCACATATATACGCTGTAAGCTGTTTGAGTTTATGTATATTTGAGGGTTCTATATTAAAGATAATAGGTAAATCACTCTCTATTACCGTGTTGATAGTCTCTTCAAGCTTGATACAGTAGTTCTCTTTTGCTTCAAAATAGAATGGGTAGTACCCTACATTCAAATACTCTTTAAAGTATTCGAGTGGTTTGATAGTTTGCGCTATCTCTTTGGCTATTGTTAGATGGTTGTCTAAAACCTCTTTGAGAGAATAGGAAGGAAAATCTTTCCCAAGTTTCAATGCCAAAAATTCTCTAAAACTAAGCCCTTTAAGTCTATATATCATAGCTCTACGGCTCAAATCTGCTTTTTTATGTTCTAATACAATAGCACTGCTTCCACTAAATATCACTTGAAGATCTAAAAAATCATAAATCTCTTTAAGGGCTATCTCAAAATCTTTATATTTATGTATTTCATCAATAACCAACACTTTGCCGCCAATATTGTAAAAATCTTCTGCTATATCAAAAAGCTTCATATTGCTTGTAGCAATACTATCTACACTAAAATAGAGTTTTTTCTCTTCTGCAATATCAAGCGACTGAAGATACTGAAGCAAAAAGGTAGTTTTTCCAATCCCCCTTGCCCCAATGAGCCCTATAAGTCTCTCATCAAAATCTACCCTATTAAAAAAATATCTTTTATATGAAATTTTGTCTATTTTTTTATAAATATAATCCTGTTTTCTAAAGAGAACTTCTAACATAGAGTATCCTTTTGTCTATTATAAACAACAATATTGTATCTTTTTGTTTCTTAAAATACTAATTTTTGCTTAAAAAAGGGTTTAGTCAAAGATACATTTACCACTAATTAGCTATAATCACACAATTATGCTTCAAGGACATCTATGCAACATCTTGTAGATACTAACAACTTTTCTGACACACAGATAGCACAACTTCTCAACGATACAAAGCGTTTTAAAGTACAACGTCCTCCACAACTGCTTCATGACAAACTGCTTATTACTCTCTTTTTTGAAGCCAGCACTAGAACACGTAGCTCTTTTGAGGTGGCAGCCAAACGTTTGGGGGCTTCGGTGGTACATCTTGACCCTAGTAGAAGTTCTGCCAAAAAAGGGGAGACACTAGAAGATACCTTTGCAAACCTCTGTGCGATGGAGCCCGATGGCATCATCGTGCGTCATGCCAAAAATGAGACCCCTCAACTCCTCGCCAATATGCAAACCACCCCTGTGATTAACGCAGGAGC
>JALVXW010000119.1 GCA_027038155.1 Sulfurovum sp. | reverse complement strand
CTACTAACACCTCTTTACGGCTTCTATCGCCTGCATACATTCCTCTAAATTGTGGCAAGGATACATGCGACTCATCTACCATAACCATAAAGTTATCTCCATGCATCATTTCAAAATAGTCCATCATTGAGTATGGTGTTTCACCGGGTTTTTTACCAGTTAGGTGGCGAGAGTAATTCTCTACCCCCTTACAAGCCCCAGTGCTCTCTAACATCTCTAAATCAAACTCAGTTCTTTGCTTAAGGCGATTATACTCTACCATTCGCCCCTCTTTTTTATAAAACTCTAACCTCTCGCCTAACTCCTCTTCTATACTCTTTATAGCTCGTGCTAACTTATCTTTTCCTACAATAAATGGGTTTGTAGAGTATATAGTTATCTCTTTTAGCTCCTCTACCTTCTCGCCTGTTAAGGCATTAAAGCTAAATAGTGCCTCTATCTCGTCGCCAAAAAACTCTATTCTATATGCCAACTCTTCATTGTAAGCAGGATAAATATCTACAGTATCACCATTTACTCTAAAATCGCCTCTATCAAAAAATGTGTCGTTTCTTTTATACCCCATATCCACAAAACGCATAAGTAGAGCTCTTTGTGGATACTCGTTGCCAACTTCTAACTTCTGTACTATCTCTTTATAATCTTGTGGGCTACCCAAACCATAATTTGCCGATACTGAGGCTACTACTATTACATCATCATGACTAAGCAAACTTGCGGTTGCTGATAGTCTTAGACGCTCTAGCTCATCATTAATAGAGCTATCTTTCTCTATAAACAGATCTTGCCGTGGCAAATAGGCTTCTGGTTGATAGTAGTCGTAGTAACTAATAAAATACTCTACATGATTATTTGGAAAAAAACTCTTAAACTCACTATATAATTGAGCAGCCAAAGTTTTATTGTGTGTCATAATAAGTGTAGGCTTACCTGTTTTTGCTATAACATTTGCCATAGTATATGTTTTACCACTACCAGTAACCCCTAAAAGCGTCTGGTAACGGTTGCCACTCTCAATAGATTTAACAAGCTTATCTATTGCTTCTGGCTGGTCTCCAGATGGTTTATACTCACTTGCAAGTTTAAAATCTGCCAAATTGAACCCCTTTTATTATCAATAGTGCTATTTTATATGATATTTTATTCATTAAATGTTATTATTAGCTAAATAAATCAAAATAAAGGGTTAAAATGACAGCTCTTGAGCGATTAAAAGCAAAAATAGACGAGTGGAAAAGCAACTACGAAACAATAGCTAAAGAGAATGAAGAGTTAAAAGCAAAGTTAGAAAACTGTGGAGAGGGCAATATACAAGATGTAACTCAACTAGAAGAAGAGATAGAGAGACTAAAACAAGAGATAGAAGAGAAAGATATTGAAATAGAAAATATCTTAGAAAATATCGAAGAATTATTAGAGTAAGGAGAAACAGATGGATTTAACAATTAGTATAAAAGGCTTAAGAATAAAGGCAAAAAAGTTGGATAATAACTTTTATGAATTTATCAAATCTGATTTAGAAAAATCTGGAATAGACTTTACAAGAGACAACTCTACAGAAGCTCTATTTACAGCATATCTGCGTTTGGCAGCAAAAGCATACAACTACGATAAAGAGATAGAAAACATAATAAAAGAGATAGAGAGTTAAAAAAATATTAAAAAAAATGTCAAAAAAATTTTTTTATAAGGATGGTATAACCATTTAATGGGTATAATTACTGTGTTAAAAAACATTAAAAGGACAAAAATGAGACATGGTTTTACTATGATAGAATTAATCTTCGTGATCGTAATTCTTGGTATATTATCGGCAATTGCACTTCCACAGTTAAGTGCTACAAGAGATGATGCAAAATCTGCAAAAGCTTATCAAAACTTAGCTACTTGTATTAGCGATATAGGTTCACGTTATACAGCAGCAGGTAAAGAGGTAGCAAACGGCGGAACTGCTGCGGATGGCTCAGACTCTTATAAATCTTGTAAAGCTGTAAAAAATCAAGGCTGTTTTGTTATTGCTGGAGTACAGTCATCAAGCCCAGATGGGAACATTACTGTAGACGTTAACAGCTCTAACTCTTCACAGTGGTGTGCAGATGCCAAAGCTAAAGCACAAAAGCAAGGCGACTATGATTCAGCTAATGCACCAACACCTAATTCATTTGGTGGCTTAAAAGTAGAGTAGAAAAGTTATAGAGAATAGGTTACTACCTACTCTCTACTTTTCTATATAAAAAGTACTTAATTTCTATTAAAGTAGTTCCTTTATCTCTTCTACACTCCCACTAAACTCAATACTCAACTGAGATTTATTAAATGTTACTTGCCTTTTAGCTAATCTTGCAGTATTTGTAGCAATTTTATCTTTTAACTCTTTTTTACTATAGACTCCATCAAAGAAATCTAATACCTCTTTTATTCCAATAGCTCCCATAGATTGTGGCTCTCTACTATATTTATGCTCTAAATAAGCCACCTCATCTATTAAGCCCATCTCTAACATTTTAGACGTTCTTAAATCTATTCTCTCTCTTAAAATATCTCTATTAATTGCAATTTCGTAAATTGGTAAATTTGGCACTATTGGCTTTGGAGGATTCTCTTTAAAGTATTGGCTAGGTGGAAGATTGGTAGCTTTGTAAATCTCTATGGCTTTTTCTATTCTATATCTATCGCCACTCTTAATTTTCTTAGCATACTCTGAATCTATAGATTTTAAAAACTTGTAAGCCTCTTCTAAATTTGCCATAATCTCTTGAACCTCTAACTTAAGAGTTGGTTCAATTTTTGGTAAATTGCTAATACCTTGGCTTAAAACTTTTAAGTAAAAGCTAGTTCCACCTACAATAATTAAACCTTTATTATGCTCTTTTGCATAATTTTTTGCCTTTTTAAAATGCTCTAAAAACTCTATTACACTAAATTTTTCGTCTGGATTTAGCTC
>JALVXW010000118.1 GCA_027038155.1 Sulfurovum sp. | reverse complement strand
TACATCATCACCCAGTGCATAGAGTACACCAAGTGTGGATACCACAACTTCTTTGGCAGCTAGCCCTGTCTCTAAGGCTACTGCCATACGCCAGTTCATACCCAGTGGGGCAAAGAAAGGCTCTGATACATGTCCTATTTTTCCCAAATAGGAGTTTTCTAGTTCATAGAGTTTCACTTGGTTGGCATCCAGATTGGCTGGTGCATCTACTTTGGGGTAGTTAGATGCAAACCAGATGAGTATGGTTGCTCCAAGTATGAATGTCCCCGCTTTTTTTAAATAGCTTTTTGCCTGACCATAAACGGTGTGCCAGATGAGTTTAAGTGAAGGCATACGGTATTTTGGCATCTCCATCACAAATGGCTCATCATCTCCTTTAAAAACAAAAGTTTTAAGTGCTTTAGCCATAAGAAGCCCTAACATCGCTCCAGAGATATAGATAATAAACAGGATATTGCCCGCACTCTCTTGACCGAAAAATGCTCCTGCAAAGAGTACATAGATAGGTAATCTTGCACCACAAGACATAAAGCCTATAATGAAGAGCGTAATGAGTCTGTCTTTCTCATTTTTAAGTGTACGTGCAGCCATGTAGGCAGGCACAGAACACCCAAAGCCAGTAACCAGTGGAATAAAGCTTTTACCATGAAGCCCAAACTTATGGAAAAACCCATCAAGCAAAAAGGCTACACGGCTCATATAGCCTGTGGTTTCGAGTAGGGCAATACCCAAAAAGAGAATGATGATATTGGGCAAGAACATGATGACTGCCCCTACACCAGATATTGCACCATCTGCTACAAGTGATCCAAGCTCCCCGTTACCAAGTAGGGTATGTGCTTCATTGCTTAGCCAGCCAAACCCTGTATCAATCCAGTCCATAGGTATGTTGCCCAGTGTAAATGTGAGTTGAAAGAGTCCCCACATAAAAAAGAGAAAGAGTGGGATTCCTAGTATCTTATTGATAAGAAGATTGTCTATCTTTTGTGTAAGATTCTTTGCTCTCATACTTTTGACAGACATTACCTCCATTTTTGCACCTTTGGCAAAGGCAAAGTGTTCATCTGCAAAAATTTCAGATAAATCTTTACTGTTTGTATGTAGATAAATATGATTTAAGGCATCTCTGATGATAGGAAGCAACTCTATCCATATTGGTTCATCATGCATTTTTTTATAGACATCTTCATCTTCTTGAAGTAATTTTACAGCTAAGTGTCTGTATGGTACACTGCTTTTATAGTGTTTCTCTTGCATAAAAGAGACAATATGTGCTATCTCTTCCTCTATATGGTCAGAGTAGACTACTTTGGCGGTGGTCTCTTTTTTTTCATACGCTTCAACAATGGCATGTTTAAGCTCTTGGGCACCTCTTTTGTCTGTTGCAGAAGTTTTGATGCAGGGTACTCCCAGTATAGCAGAGAGCTGTTTCTCATCTATCTCTATACCTTCTTTGTCTGCTTCGTCACTCATGTTCAGGGCTACGACTACTTTTTTACCTGTCTCAAGCAGTTGGGTAGTAAAGAGTAGATTTCTTTGCAGGTTGGTGGAGTCAACGACATTAACGATAACATCATACTCATCTGATTGTAAAAAGCTTTTAGTTACCTTCTCTTCTATGGTGTACTCTGTAAGAGAGTAGGCACCTGGCAGGTCAATAATATGTGCTTCATACTCTTTGCCGGTAACATTATCATAGATGGTAAACTCTACCTCAGTCTTATCTACTGTAACACCAGAAAAATTACCTACTTTGAGTTTGGCATCCGAGATAGCATTAATGAGAGATGACTTCCCTACATTAGGTTGTCCAGCAAGTGCAATGACTATTTTTTTCAAAACTTTTCCTTATCTATAAACATAATTAAATATAAATGATAGTAGTTATCAATATGTTTATTCGGAGAAGTATAGGTAAACTTTTCTTAAAGTAACTTAAAAATGAGAGTTGTTATCAATTAAATAGAGAGTTGACATGATAATTCAAATGAAGTATAATAAGTTTAAAAAGGAGTCTCAATGTTGGCAAGAAAACAAACTTCTATTAAAGTTGATCCTGTTGCTTGGAGTGAAGTCAAAGAGATATTTAAAGCGTATAACCTTAGTGTCTCTGATGCCATTAATATATTTTTAAATAAAGTAAGACTAGAAAAAGGAATGCCTTTTGAGATAAAACTACCTCAGCAAAATAAGTTAAACTATATAGAGATACTTAGAAAGCGAAAACTAAAAGTAAAAAATGATATTGATATAGATAAGATAATGAATGAGATGAACAATGGTCTATCTTGATACCAATATACTCATTTATGCTTCAGTAGAGCAAGATAGCGTTAAAAAAGAGAAATCATTAGACCTTATAGAAAAATTAGCAAAGAGTCAAAAACTGGTACTTTCTACTTTGGTATTGCAAGAGTTTGTGTTTACTATGGCTAAACTCAAAATAGACAATGCTATTATCAAAGAAGATAGTGATTTTTATGTTGACTTTGTTTCGGTAGAATATGATTATTTAACATTACAAAAAGCTATTGAGTGTTGTTGCTCTAACAACTATTGTAAAAATATTAATGATATTATTCATCTCTATTTAGCCCAAAAAGCAAAGTGTAAAAAACTCATAACGTATGATAGTGATTTTAAAACGTTAGAGAGTTTAAATGCGGTAGCTATAGAGATATTGTAGTATACTCTTTGGAGACAAATACTACCTCTTTTCCAAAATCTCCAACACCCCAGCAAAATCTTTTTCATGTCCAAAACAAGCATTGGAATTACATACCATAAAGCCGTCGTTGGTGTCATTTTTGAGTAAGCTAAAGGGATGAGGTAGGGTATCTAGGTCTGTGATGTGAGGTTTAAGTTTCTCTTCGTGGGCTTTGATGATGATATCATCTTTGAGATAGCGTATCACCATACGTGTCATGCGAGGGGTGGAGATGGGTTGTCTCATGACAT
>JALVXW010000117.1 GCA_027038155.1 Sulfurovum sp. | reverse complement strand
CTTGATGAAAATACGCGTAAACAGTTAACATATTTGGCAAAAGTAAATAAACAGTTATTTGTGTAGAGATGCACAAATAACTGGGGTTATAGTATTCATAATATACTTTGGTTAACATAATATAAATTCTATTAAAAAAGTAAGTCCCTTCTTCTGGGTGAAATTGTGTATATGGAAAATGATTTTTAAAAAGTTCATTTTTGGCTATGTCCATATTTTCTATTATCCGTTTTATATAGTAACAATATGTTTTTGCATGGTTTTCATTTTTTGGCTATTAAGTACTTTTTCTTTTTAGCATCTTTCAGATTTGAATATTCTAAATATGCATATGGGCACCTCTAATAATAGGTAATATCCACAATGGGCAATGCAAATGTAAGATTGTGCAAGAGATTTATGAGTCCTAGCCAAAGCTAAGACGACTTAAATATCTTGTGCAAGATTGCCGTTTGCATCGCCCACCCGAAGGGCATCTCTAGCTTTCCTCTATGCGTCGTTGCATCTTTTTGAATTAGCCCAGCTAGTCCTGCAAAGATGTGCCTAGCCTAGAGAAAAGCTAGAGATGTTGTGGGTATCACCTATTTTTAGAGGTGCCCATATAGCTTTTTGATCAATACATGCCAGAAGAAAACAATAAAAAAGTTACCTCCTTATTTAATATTAATAAATACAAAAATAGACTTTATCCCATGTCTGTTTTTTGGAGCATAAAATCTATTCTAAAAAGCTATACTAAAAGTACAATTCCTTGTAAACAACGATAAATAGGGACATACAAGCTATTCAGAGAACAAATGTTCATTAAAAATATTTATTCCTCTTAAATAAATGAACAACTGTTCTTTTAAAGCAAATAGCAATTCAAAACAAAAGAACACTTGTTCATAAAAAATAAAAACCTGCCCTTGACTTATGAACATTTGTTCACTATAATATCATCAAAGGAGCCACAATGAACGAGCAGAGCGTCACTTCCCTACCTACTAAAGGGAGTAAAACAAAAGAGAAGATACTCAAAACATCCCTTAAACTCTTTTCTGAAAAAGGATATAAAGCAACGACGGTTAGAGACATAGCAGGGGCTATGGGTGTGAAACAGAGTGCACTCTATAACCACTTTAAGAATAAAGATGAGATACTAGAGACCCTTATAAGCAACCTCACCTCGTCTGCGATTGTTACGCTATTTGACAATAAAGATATGCAGGAGCCTCAAAAACAAGGAAAAGCCCTTTTGGCAAACATTGGTACTACTTTTAAGCTTTTGAGCTTTGATAGGCAAAATGAGGCACTCTATAAGCTACTCATGCAGGAGATATTTCGTAATGAACGCATAAGAGAGATCTATAATGAGCATTTTTACCAGGAGAATGTCAAAAAACTCTCTGGTTTCTTCTTTGGGATGATGCAAGAGGAGCTAATTAGGTCTTCAGACCCCCTACTGCTTGCCAATGAGTTCTTTTCGCCCCTCTTCTTCTACCAAATGCAGGTGACATTGTTGAAATTAGATGGCAAATCAACCTCTTCGGTGGTTTCTATGTTTGAAAAACATATAGATATGTTTTGGGACAACATAAAATTGGAAAAACAAGGCAGTTTATTTTAGAGATATTAACAAATATGAATAATAAACGATTTTAAAATTAAAAAATATGGAGTATAGAAATGGATAAAGATCTATTTGCACACAAGTCAAAATCTTGGGATATGAATTCAAAAAGAGTCAAAAATGCACGCAGTATTGCTGAATTGATAGTAAAAAATATAGAACTTAAACCCTCTATGGAAATTATGGATTTTGGTGCAGGTACTGGATTGCTTAGTTTTTTTGTGGCACAAAAAGTAGGTAAGATTGTGGCAGTTGACAACTCCCCTTCTATGCTACATGAGTTTTCCAAAAAATCTAACGAGTTTGCCTGCGAAACAGAGATAGTTGAAAAAGATTTGAGTCAAGAGAAGATAGATAGAACATTTGATGGAATCATTTCGTCAATGACCCTGCACCACATAAAAGATATAAAAAAACTTTTTGAAGCGTTTTATGTCATGCTAAGAGATGGTGGATTTATCGCCCTTGCGGACCTAGATAGTGAAGATGGGAGCTTTCATTCTGACAATAGCGGGGTATTTCACTGTGGTTTTGAGAGAAAAGAGCTGGAAATGGCAGCAAAAGAGGCAGGGTTTAGCCATATTGGTTTTGAAACTGCTTCGGTGATAGAAAAACCACATCAAACATTTACAGTATTTTTGCTGACGGCTCTAAAAGCGTAATTAATTAGTAGGATACTCTATTTTTTCCCTCTTCTTTTGAAAGATAGAGCATCTTATCGGCACGTTTTAACAACAAATCAAAGGTATCCCCTTTTTGTAGTGTAGCCAATCCTAAACTGATCGTAAAAGCGATATTGTGATGAGATAAATCTATTGTAGCAACCTCTTTACGTATATTTTCTGCAATGTTAATACTGTTGGATTGTGTTGCATTGGGTAGTAAAATGATAAACTCATCCCCCCCTATTCTTGCAACAATATCATTTTTTCGTACACACTTTTTAAGCTTTTTGGCGAGTGCAATAAGGATTTTGTCTCCTGCTTGATGCCCATAGGTGTCATTGATTGTTTTAAAGTTATCAATATCAATAATCATCAAAGAGAGTGAAGTACCTGTTTTGAGTGATTGATCTATAAGGGTATGTGAAACTTCATTAAAATATCTTCTATTATAGAGTTTTGTGAGCGGATCGGTAGAAGCCAAACGTTCAAGTTTGGTTTGATATTTTTTAACATTACTTATATCTTTGAGGCTAAGAAGTACTCTACTTGGATTATGAAGAAAAGACATAGACATATCTACGGTAATCACTTTGCCGCTTTTGGCAATACAGCGTTTGACAAAACTCTTGACATACCCTACTTTTAGCACCTCTTTCATCGCTTTTTTAGATGACTCAACATCATCTTTGTGTGTAAGT
>JALVXW010000116.1 GCA_027038155.1 Sulfurovum sp. | reverse complement strand
CCAATCATGCTGTAGCCTTTAGCGATACCATACAGGAAGTGGGTACACCGGAGGCACTAAAGAACAAATACCCTAAAGCCAAAATCATTCATACAGAAGCGAACTCTGTACTCTACCCTGGGTTTATCAATACCCATGTGCATCTGGAGTTCTCTACCAATAAAACCTCACTCAAATATGGCTCATTTATGCCATGGCTTGACTCTGTGATAGAGCATAGAGAAGAGCTTGTCGGTGCATGCAACAACAGTGTAATGATGAATGAGTGTGAAGCGATGATGCGTTCGGGTGTGACCACATTTGGAGCTATATCGAGCTTTGGTAATGAGCTTGAAGTGTGTGAAAAAACACCCCAACGGGTTGTCTTTTTTAATGAACTTATAGGCTCTAATGCCCAATATGCCGATATGCTCTATGGTGACTTTATGGATCGGGTGGAGACCTCTATGTCTTGTGAAGCCTCTTCTCGTATTGTCCCTGCTGTGGCAATTCACTCACCCTACTCTGTACATCCTGTTATTTTACAAAAAGCTGTAGGTGTTGCCAAAAAGTATAAGCTTCCACTCTCTGCACACTTTTTGGAGTCACAAGCAGAAAGAGCGTGGCTAGAGCATGGAGAGGGGGAGTTTAAAGCTTTCTTTAAAAAGTACTTTAACACACAAACACCTGTAACCAGCATAGAGGAGTTTATGCATGCCTTCGATACCTACCCTACTCACTTTACCCACTGCACACAAGCCACACAGGAGGAGTTGGCTTACTTGGCAAAAAAAGGGCATAGCATTGCTCACTGTCCACGAAGTAACCGCTACCTGGGTGTAGGGAGACTTCCTGTTGAGAGAGTAAAAGATTTAAAAATGAAATACTCTGTTGCTACCGATGGGCTAAGCTCTAATGACTCTTTAAATATTTTAGATGAACTCAGAGCTGGAGTGATGCTACACCATCAAGCACCCATAGAGCAGTTGGCTTCTAAGTTTATAGAGAGTATTACTGCGGATGCTGCCGATATTTTAGGGCTAGAGTGTGGGCGTATAGAGGTGGGGAAATGGGCAGATTTTGCGGTGATTACACTAAGAGAAACACCCAAAAGAGAAGAGGAGATAGCACTTTGGACACTGCTACATACCAAAGAGGTCTCAGCACTCTATATTGATGGAGAAAAATATGTTTAAAAGAGTCGGAAATATTATTAAATAGATAGGACAACACTTGTAGTGCTCATACCATCTTCTGGTGCACAACTCAAAAAAGCAAATCTACAAGAGATTAAACTGTTTGACCCCATTATATCAGCAGATGCCATACTTAAAGAGATACTGGTTGCACAAAAAGATAAAAATATCAAAGATGTACTGCTTAATGTTGATTCAAGAGTGCAAGCACAAGGAGACCCTAGCCGTAGCCAAGGTGAAAAAGAGTAACAACGCATAGAGAAAAGCTAGAGATGCCCAAAGGGTGGGTATTACCTATTGTTAGAGGTTCCCTATACCTTAACTCAAACAAATACATTTTCAATTAGAGAGATATTACACATTGTTGATAAGCGATGAAAGATAAAAGTGTTTTAAAAGCCCAAAAGGCTTTTAAAACGATAATAAGTTAAAACTTACTTTTTAAGTGTTGCGATGTAATCTGCTACAGCTTTGATTGCAGCATCATCCATAGAAGCTACTTGACCCTTCATGAGTGCACCCATTCCGTGTTGGTTAAGTGTACCAGCTTTATAGCCGTTAAGTTGTTCAACTGTTTTTGCAGCATCTTGACCAGCGATGATTGCAGATTTGCCCAGTGCAGCTTTTTCACCATTTTGTCCATGACAACTTGCACACTTAGTAAATGTAGCAGCTCCGTCAGCCATAAGTAGTGTAGATCCAGCCAATAACATTGTGATTGCAATTTTTTTCATTTTCATTCCTTGTAATATAATTTTATTGATAAAATTTTTATCAATGCCTCCAATTGAATATCCCTAGAGAAATAATCATATAGATATTTCACTTAAAACAATATTATATTTTCTTAATGTTCAGTTTTATTTTAAAAATTCTGATACATTATAAAAAATAGAGTCACACTGAATAGTGCTCTATACACATATTCAGCAATCTTAACTTATGAGAACCTCTAAAAACAGGCGATACCCACAACATCTCTAGCTTTTTCTCTAGGCTAGGCACTCTTTTGCAACCCTAGCCGTAGCTAAGGTGAAAAAGAGTAACAACACATAGAAGAAAGCTAGAGATGCCCAAAGGGTGGGTATTGCCCATTATTAGAGGTTCCCTTATTTTTAAGATAAGAAATCATAGCACTAAATTGTGAATGGATTGTGAATTCTCAACTTAATGCAGTTTACCAAATACCTTATATTTTTCCCAATAGATATCTACGGCTTGTGTTAACTCTTTTGGACTCAAAAGTGTTTTATGCTTAATACCATAAGTATCTATAAAGAGTTTTGACATCATACTAATATCAGATGAAGGGTATTGAAGATAGTGTATAATCCCTGCTTTGACATTGTTTTCACCACTATAGACAAGCAGATAACGCTTAAACATCCCTTGTAGAGATATGGGGAGTCTCTGATGACACCCCACACACTGACGTTCAAAAATATTTTCTGCATCTATTTGCGTAAGCAAAAGTATGCTAAGTAGGAGTTTTTTTACCATTGTATTGTCATCCTTGTTCCTTTTTGAGGCGTAGAGGTTGCCATAATTTTCATAGGGTATTCATCTATAATCTTTTTGACAATACTCAAACCTATACCAAAACCGCCCTCACTATCATTAAATCTACTGTATCGATCAAAAATAAATGCAACACTCTCTTCTTTGATGCCAATACCTGTATCCCATATTGTGAGTTGCCCTTGTTTTAGCTCAAACCCTACAGTTCCCCCTCTTTTATTGTATTTAATAGCATTTGAGATTAAATTGTCTATCACACGTGTAAACTTACGTCTATCCATAAATATAGTAGCAGGTGTCAAATCAAA
>JALVXW010000115.1 GCA_027038155.1 Sulfurovum sp. | reverse complement strand
CTTCAAGAAGAGTATCGCTGTTGTCGTACATCGTTCTAAATTTGTAACAGATAAATCTCTTCCCCTCTTTGCCTAAACGTTCCTGGGTAAAGAGCACACTTTTGTGAGGCTCTGTTTTTTTGATTTTATAGGTAATGTAGAGCAATATAGGAACCAAAAAAGGAAAAATAAAAAGAGAGAGTACCCAATCGGAGATATGTTTGAGCATCAGCAAAGAGTGGTTTTTGAGTTTGTTGCTAAAGACAATAAGGTTTGTACGTGTATTGGAGAGTTCGTAGATGTGTGAATGCGTGAGGTTGTAGTCGTTCATCAGAGGGATAAAAATCACCTCATGTTTCTCTCGAATCTCTGAAGCAATGATGGATTTGAGTGAATCAACATCATGGTCTTTGGAGTTGATAAAAATGGTATCAGCCTCCTCTTTTTGTGTGGGTTTGATATAGCCCAAATAGGGGTTTTTGTATATCTCATCGGTTAAAAAGGGGTCCTCTCCGTAGATTTTTGCCTTTTTGTGCCACAGTCCCACACGAAAGAGAAGTTTCTTGATGATATTTTTAGAAAGAGGGATAAAGATAGTCATCAAGATAAAGGAGATGCCTATGACCAAACGAGAGTAGTCTGCAATCATCTTTGTCATAGCCAAATAGGCAAAGACCAAGATAGTTGCCAGTACAATCACTTTGAGGATAAGCCTGCTCTCGTGCCAAAAGTCATAACGGTAGGTGTAGATGCCCTCATAGGCAAAAAGAGAAAGGATAATAATATAGAGTGGATAAAAGGTAAGATAGTCCTTATAAGCAATGGTATGGGGCTCTAAGATGTCAAGGCTCTCTCTAAAAAGAAAAGCCACATAGACAGAGAGTATAATCATGAAAATATCACTAAAGATAAAAATAAGTTTTGCAATAATGTTTTTCATGCAGTTACTCTAGGTGTTGCCATTAGGGTTTTCTAATAATTGTTGCATTTCCTTCAAGTAACATCACTGTTGATGTCTCGGCTTGATCAACATGTGTAATCTGAACGATGGTTTTGGGTGTATTTTTGATAAGTTTGTTTCCGTGGTAAACCGTATAGAGTTTACCTTGCACAAGGTTCACATCTTTTGAGGGTGACTCTCCTGTTACAGGAGTTTTTTCTCCTCCAGAGTTCCCTCCCCCACCACATGCAGTCAGTAAAAAAGAGAGTGTTGTAAGTGTCAATAGTTTTTTCATTGTCTTTATCCTTAAAAGAGTATACCGGTCTCTGGTACTTTGGTTGTGATGGTTACACTTGTTGCTGTATTGTTTATAGAGACAGACTCTATGAGTTCGGCAGGCACAAGTGCGTAAGCAAAGATATTGAGTGCTTGGTTGTATGGGGTCATCAGTGCATTAAACCATACAGTTGCCATCTTGTAGTACCCTTGGTCATTGGGGTGTGTATTGTCCGCGTAGTCTCTTCGTGTCAAATGGGCATCGTGATACATATCTACCATAGTAACAAAATCACCAGCTATTACATGTGAAGCGACAACTTTTTTTACATTGTCATTAAAAAGTGGTATGAGACGGTCATGGTCTCGTCTATCAATAATCTGTGCCACAATCACATGTACTTTTTTGCCACTGGCTTGTTCGTAGTAGTTGATTTCATTTAAGATTTTGTCTACATTTCCTGCAAAGGTACCATGGTCATTGGTTCCAATATGAAGCAAGACAATGTCAGGTTGGCTACGAGCCATGTAGTCATATGTTTTTTCTGCAATATCAAGACTTGTCCAGCCTGGATGCCCCTCGTTATCTGGGTCAAAAGGGGGTTTAATGGCTTGTCCTGCCACCCTTGATCCTACAAAATCAGCACCATATTTGGCATCTTGAAGCATATACCATAAGTGACTTCTGTACCCTGTACGCATAGAGGCAGGTCTAGGGTCGTGAAGGTCAGCTTCACGGTTATCGTAGGTAATAGAGTCACCCAAAGGCATAATGCGTATCGCATCACTTGGAGTAGTTGCATTCTCTTCTGCTTGCAAAGAGACAAGCATAAACAGTAGTACGAGCAGGTACATCAGAGGCTTATAAGAAAAGCGTTTCATGGTTGTGTAAACTCCTTTTTTCTAGTATCAAAATCATACTCTTATTTATCTGAGAAATTACTTTGGTTTGGATGTCTCTTTATTCAGCTATATTTTTATGAGAGATGATATAATTTTTTAAAATCATTCATTTGGGGAAATCAATGAAATCGTCTCAACCAACGCATACCAATAGATTGAAACTGTTGAGCCTTATGGTTCTTTTTTTATTTTTTGTCTCTGCTTGTGGGGGTGGTCGTACACAAGAGCGTGGTACGGATGCGCATACAGAGACCAATGTTTCTGTGGAGGCAACACCGCCTTCTGTGCCGACACCCACTCCAACTCCCACTCCAACTCCGACACCAACGCCAACGCCAACTCCGACGCCAACACCAACCCCTCGCCCACATGTAACACCTCCTCAAGCGATGGATGATACCACCTATATAGAGAGAGATACTCCTGTGGTGATACCTGTGCTTCTCAATGATAGCGACAGTGATGGAGAGCTAGACAGGAGTACGTTGAGGGTTGTCAGGATGCCTCAGCATGGTACGGCTGTGGTGCTAGAGGGGAAGATAGTCTATACTCCTGTAGAGCATTATGTAGGGAAAGATAGTTTTACTTATAAGGTAAAAGACAACGATGGGTTGCCTTCGGAAGAGGTGCTTGTGACTGTTATGATAGAAGGAGAAAATAGCACCAATGATGCCCCTATAGCTTATGAGCAGAACCTCACAACCCCAGAAGATACCAACCTTAGTATCGTGCTTGTAGGAAGTGATGAAGAGAATGATAGTTTGGTTTATAGTGTGGTAACCCAACCAATCCATGGAACACTCAGTGGGGTAGCACCAAATCTTCTCTATACACCACATACAAACTACAATGGAGAGGATAACTTTACTTTCAGGGTGAATGATGGAACAGTTGACTCTGCTCTAGCGACCATAGCTATTGTTGTGACACCTGTCAATG
>JALVXW010000114.1 GCA_027038155.1 Sulfurovum sp. | reverse complement strand
GCGAGTGCAAGAAACTTCTTGAAATTTGCAGGGATTACAAGTATTCCTGTACTTATTTTAAAAGAGAGACTAGAGCGAAAACTCATTGTGGGAGACAAAAAAATTATCACCTATTTTGAAGCACAAAACAAACCTAAAGCAAACAAAGAAACAACACCTGCTGCACCACCTTCGCAAAGTACACATCTTGATTTTGGAACAACGGCTCTCTCTTCGGACTTTCTTAATGCTGGTGCTGAAGATGAGGGGTGTGCTATTACTATTACCGAGACACCCTCTTGTGAAGAGAATAGTACACATTAAGCGACAGACATGTTAGATGTACTCATTATAGGCTCTGGCGGAGCCGGACTTACGGCGGCACTTGCGGCAAAAGAGATATCTACAGTTGAGGGTGTAGGCTTAGGTGATGCCTCTATTTTGGTAGTAGGAAAAACCTACCCTACCAACGCTCAGACCTCCATGGCACAAGGTGGTATAAATGCTGCACTAGGAAACGTAGAAGAGGACCACATCGCTTCTCATATAGCAGATACAATAAAGTCTGCCCATGGGCTTTGTGATGAAGATATGGTACGCCAAATGTGTGCTGATGCTCCCAAAACTATAGCGTGGCTAGAGAGTATCGGTGTACCTTTCTCACGTCTTCATCTTGGGGGTCAGGTGATTCATGATTCATCGCTTCACGACAAATCACATCTTGGGGGTCAGGTGATTCATGATTCATCGCTTCACGACAAATCACAAATCACCAGACCCCTATCTAGCATCGCTCAACGTCAAATGGGAGGAGCCTCTGCTAAACGTGCTTGTTATGCTCAAGACTATACGGGACTAAAGATGCTCCATACCCTTTACGATACCTGTCTTAAAGCGCATATAGACTTTTTAGATGAGCATTACCTACTTAATCTTGTTACAGAGAAAACATCTACCGATACCATTGTCAAAGGTGCTATTTTTCTTGATATTCGTACAGGTGAAATCAAGCAGATTCATGCAAAGTCTGTCATTATCGCTACAGGGGGGTATGGTAGTCTTTATCATGGCTATACAACCAATGCCTATGGCACTACAGGAGATGGTATCGCTGCGGTACTGCGGGCAGGTGGTGCCGTGAGTGATATGGAGTTTGTACAGTTTCACCCAACAGCTCTTAAAAACTCTAGCATACTCATTAGTGAGAGTGCCAGAGGTGAAGGTGGACACCTCATCAACTCTAATGGAGAACGCTTTGTAGATGAGCTTAAACCTCGTGATGAAGTAGCACGTGCCATCTTTGAACAGTTTCAAGAGGGCAAAGAGGTTTTTTTGGATGTACGGCATTTAGGAGAGAAAAAACTCATGGAGTTGCTTCCGCAAGAGGTGGCTCTGTGCAAACTTCATGAAGGGGTAAACCCTGCTAAAGAGCTCATCCCCATTAAACCTGTGGCACACTACTCTATGGGTGGGATAGATGTGGATTATGCCCTTGAAGTAAATGGGATTAAAGGGTGTTTTGCAGTGGGTGAATGCTCCAATGCCAAAGTACACGGAGCCAACCGCCTAGGAGGGAACTCTCTGTTGGAGATTACCGCATTTGGGAGATTTGCGGGAGAGAATGCCTATAAACATGCCGTCTATGCAAGTAACAAAAAAGCAGATGAGAGACAACTTCAACAAGACAAAAAAGAGATAGAAGCTATCTACAAAAAAGAGAACTCCCTTAATTTTTACGAAAAAAGAGAAAGCTTAGGCAAACTCCTTTATGAAAAGGTAGGCATTGTAAGAGACAATATCAACCTCACTAAAGCGATGGAAGAGGTCATCGCGATGCAGGTGATGCAAAAGAAGATGGGACTTAGCGATAAAAACAGAGAAAACAATACCAACCTCATAGAGTTTTTAGAATTTCAAAATGCACTACTTCTTGCTCCGACCATTATCTCTTCGGCACTCGCACGTAATGAGAGTCGTGGGGCTCACTTTAAACTTGGTTTTGAGAGACAAGATGATGAGAAGTTTAAGCAACATATTGTGTTGCAGTGGAAGGATTGATAATGAGACTGACACACCGTAGGGTGGGCATTCCTGCCCACCTATTACAAGAGAAAATATACGCATCAATGAATAGTTATTGGAGCATAAAAGGTGGGCAGGAATGCCCACCCTACAGCAAGGAAAATATATGCAGATAACAATCTATCGCTCCGAAACAAATACATATCAGACCTATACACTAGAAGATAAAGAAACCACCCTACTGGGTGCCCTTACCCACATTAAAGCCACTCAAGATGCAACACTTACATTTAGTGCGGGTTGTCGTGCCTCTGTCTGTGGTACTTGTGCAGTAAGGGTAAATGGTAGAGAAGCGTTAGCCTGTGCCTATAAAGTCAAAGATGGTGATGTGGTGGAACCTTTGCAACACCATCCTGTTTTACGCGACCTGAAAGTAGATAAAAACAGAGCCAAAGAGAGTTTGGTTAAAAGTACGGCATGGCTACATATGTTTCAAGAGGCTTTACTTGCCCCTAAAGATGAAAAACTTACAGAGCGTCAAACAGACTGCATACTCTGTGACTCCTGCTACTCTGCATGTCCTGTATTTGCAGTTAATCCTGAGTTTTTGGGGCCTTTTGCTCTCACGCGTGCGTACCGTTATAGTACAGACAAAAGAGAAGGCAATGCAAAAGCTATCATAGACAACATCCAAAGCAACGGCGTATGGGACTGTACCTTATGTGGAGAGTGTACAGCAGTCTGTCCTAAAGGCATAGACCCTAAAATGGACATCACTATGTTGCGTGGAGACTCAGTAGCACATGGATACACTGACCCTAGTTTTGCTACACAGAGTTTTGGCACACCTAATTTTGGGTTTGACCCCAATAGTGGGTTTTAGTTTTTATTTGAAAATGCCTCAAAAAACATCCCAATCAGTGCACCTACCATCAATAACACTGAAATCATTTTTGTAAATCCAGCGATTAAAGATTCATAGGGCATTAATCCGAGTACAGTGAACATATAGTTAAAATCATGAAGTCCATCCACACCTAAAAATGATTT
>JALVXW010000113.1 GCA_027038155.1 Sulfurovum sp. | reverse complement strand
ATCATTTAACATAGCAGCTATATGCAAGGGTGCGGGGATGATTAACCCTGCGATGGCTACGATGCTCTGTTTTATCATTACCGATGCAGATATACCTAAAATTGATATGGACGAGCTACTCACACACTCTACAGAACAATCTTTTAACCGTATCTCTGTTGATGGAGACACCTCTACCAATGATACAGTGATGCTCCTAGCCAATAGACAAAGCGGAAACTATCATAAAGAGGCTTTTTCCAAAACCCTCAACACAATGATGTTTGAACTTGCTATGATGATTCTGCGTGATGGAGAAGGAGCCAATAAACTTGTGGCTTTTGAAGTGAAAGGGGCAAAAACCCAAGAGGATGCCCAAAAAGCTTCTATGGCTCTAAGCAACTCCCTATTGGTCAAAACTGCCCTCTTTGGAGAAGATCCAAACTGGGGACGTATTGCCTCTACTATTGGTGCTTCAGGTATAGCTTGTAACGAGGAAACACTTACTATCTACTATGATGATTTGCTTATCTACTCTAATGCATGCAGAGAGCTTGACAAAGAGCGTGAAGAACAAGCCTATGTCATTATGAAACAAGATACATTTAAAGTGACATGCGACATTGGGCTAGGAGAAGCAAGCTACACCTCTTATGGTTGCGATCTAAGTTATGACTATGTCAAAATCAATGCAGAGTATAGAACATAAACACGCATATTAGTGTAAAAGTGTTATACTTTTACCATACTAACAATAAGGAGTAACTATGTTACACGAATACAGAGATGAAATACATGAGCTTAAACAAAAAGATGCACACTTTGTACACATTTTTGAAAAACACAATGAACTTGATAATAAAATAGAGCATGGTGAAAATGGAGATATCCCCATGACAGATATGGAGCTTGAAACATTAAAAAAAGAGAAACTTCTCTTAAAAGATGAAGCTTATAAAATGATTATGGATTACAGAAAATCTAAAGCCTAGTCATACCATGAGCTTCGGCTCATAACTCTGCCCACTACTTAACCCTATACTTATACTAAAAAGATACAAAATATGGCATCATTCAACACAATCACAGATATTCCAAAAAAACTTTTGGCAACACTCCAAACAGTTGGTTTTTTAACCATGACAGAGATACAAGAAAAAGCCATCAACCCTATACTTGATGGCTCGGATATTTTGGCACAGTCCAAAACTGGGTCAGGAAAAACCTTGGCTTTTGGGCTTCCTTGCGTGATGCAGACAGATACAAGTAACTACAAGCCACAAACGATTATCATCACCCCAACGAGGGAACTAGCAGACCAGATAGCTGTAGAGCTTAGACGGATAGCTGCTTATAAACCTAACCTCAAGATACTCACACTCTATGGAGGTGTACCTTTACGCACACAAGCAGACTCACTTTCCAAAGGTGCACATATACTTATAGGCACCCCTGGACGCATACAAGACCACCTGGCAAAAGAGACGCTAAAACTTGATAGCATCAAGACGCTTGTACTAGACGAAGCTGACCGTATGTTAGATATGGGGTTTTATGATGAGATAGTCAAAATTGGCTCTAACATGCCAAAAGATAAACAGACACTTCTTTTTTCCGCTACTTTCCCCCAAAAGATAGAAAAACTTGCCACAGCTCTACTTCATCAACCTGTCACCATAAAAGTGGATACCAAGCAAGAGGCCACCAAAATCAATGAACTCGTCTATGAAACTGAGGATAAACGCAAAACCCTCACAGCACTTATACACTCCTACAAACCAGAGTCATTACTTATCTTTTGCAACACAAAAGTAGGAGTGATGGCTCTTACTGATACCTTAGCAACATATGGACACTCAGTTATAGAGATACACGGTGACCTAGACCAACGTGACAGAAACGAATCGGTTATCGCTTTTGCCAATGGTTCCAAACGTATTATGGTAGCAACCGATGTGGCTTCACGTGGCTTAGACATTAAAGAGATTGCACTGGTGATTAACTATGATCTTCCTTTTGATGAAGAGGTCTATACCCACCGCATAGGACGTACAGGACGTGCCGATGCTACAGGCACAGCAATCTCTCTTTTTTCTCCAAAAGACAGGGAAAAGTGTGCTTACGTACTAAAGAGAGCAAAGAGAGCCGAACTCAAAGCGTTACGAGTGGACACCAAATTTAAAATGGTCTCTGAGTATGATACACTCTGCCTCAACGGTGGCAAAAAAACAAAACTGCGTGCAGGAGACATCATAGGTACCTTCTGTAAAGAGATAGGGATAGAAAACAGCATGATAGGGAAAATCAATATCACTGATACCAAATCTTACATTGCCTTACATCATACGATAGTAAATAAAGTTTTGAGGGCTTTGAAAAAGGTGAAAATTAAGAAGAAGAGGTATGTAGCATGGATATTATAGAGACCTTTAGTCCATAAGCTATTCCCAAAGATTTTGATTAAATATCCCTAAAATGAATAACTTCTTTTTTTCTTCATCAATATATATAGGGATAGTATAGCCCTTATATATCAGTTCTCTTGTATCTTCCATATTTTCTCTTTTACGATACATAAAGGGATTTTCTGGAATATTGTTGAGTTTTATCATTAGTGTGTCATAAAATTCTAAAGCCCTACGGGGACTATCTAACGCAATAAAGTCTAAGATGACAAGAAGCTCATCATCGAAACGAGGAGTCGTTTCAAGACTGAACATATCTCTCTCTTAGCCAAGACAAATCACTAAGAGGTTTTGTTTTTACTTTAGCACTTTTTATCTCATTGACTCTTTTTAGTATTTCTTCATCAAGATTGTTTTTTATCAAAGTAAGCCTTACAGCTTTCTCTGGGAGAGTCTGCATGAACTCTTGAAATTGCAAAGTATACTGTTCATCTATCTGTATAACGGCTGTCATAGGAGTCCTTTATCTATCATTTTTATTATAGCAAAATACTTAGAATAAGTCCACTTTAATCCATAGCCAATAAAATATCTGTTGAGACTTCCACATTCTTTTTATCTTGATGAAGGATAATAATATATCCATTTTCTGTTTTAATCCTATTTCTATAGTGCCTCTTTTTATCAACCAAAA
>JALVXW010000112.1 GCA_027038155.1 Sulfurovum sp. | reverse complement strand
AAGATGCACGGGGATGGCGAAAAGATATGCGGGTATTTTTTGCTGCACCACAACCAATGCATGCGATCAGTGTTGGTGCCTTTGATATGACCTTCAAGGGAACAGTGCCTCTCTACGATGAACAGCATGCCTTTCTTGGTGCGGTTGAAGTAATTTCCCATTTTGATGCTATTACAAAAAGGTTGCGAAAAAGTGGTATCCACGGTGCAGTGGTGATCGATAAACGCTTCAACAAACAACTAAAGTACCCTTTTAGTCCTCATTTTATTGATGGATATCGTATTTCAACACGAGATCTTGAGCCCGATATTGAAACAATACTCAGACATTACGGGGTTGCCAATCTAATTGCAATAAAAGATTTTAAGCATCTTGATGTTGCAGGAAAAACTGGTCATCACCTCCATTGTGTCAGTGTTCCTATTCTTGGAGTTAACGGCAAACCGATAGGATGGTATTTGGCTTTTGGGGAAGATCGACTTCAAGTGGGAAATCTATTTATGCAAGCATGGGCAATACGCATTGGGGCATTTGTACTGTTCATGCTTATGGCAGGAATGATTATTGTTTTGTATCAAAAAAATGATGAATTGCTTACAAGTCTTAATCAAAAAATAGAAGAAAAAACACAGAAAAATCTTGCACTAATTTACACTGATTCTCTTACTGGATGCTATAAAAAAAGCCGCTTAGACAAAGATCTTTCTCAATATGAAGGAAGCTATATTGTAATGGTAGATTTGCGTAATTTTAGCAAAATAAATGAAGCGTATAGTTTTGATGTTGGTGACCAAGTACTAAAAAAACTTGTACAACGGATGCGAGAGGTATTAAGAAGTGATATATATCGAATTCATGCCGATGGGTTTGTCTTTTTCCCTCGCTCACTTAAACAGGATATCTTCACCCTTCGAGAGAGTCTCCTTCATGATCCGATTCAGATCGAATCATTGGCATTGACACTGAGACTCCAGCTTGCATTTGCTGTTGATATAGTACGTCCCAATCATACAGTATTGAGAGAGCTAAGCATTGCTATGAAATCAGCGAAAAAGCAGCCCTATCGTACCTTTGTGGCATACAAAGAACAAAAACCCGATCAGAGTTTTCTTATGATTAATGCAGCCCTCCATGAAGCACTTTATGACAAAAATGGGGCAGAAATCATACCCTATTTTCAAGCCATTATCGATAACCATACAGGTACTGTCTCTCATTATGAAACATTAACACGTCTCAAGATATCAGATAAAATTATTATGCCTGAGCACTTTATGCCAGTAGTGCAAAGTAGCGGGTATCTCCATCTACTTACACGCAAGATGATTCGTGTAGCATTAGAGCAATTTTCCACCTTCGCGGGCACAATGATTGGGCTGTCACTCAATATCACTGAAGAGGATATTTATTTGCAGTCATTTGATAATTATCTAATAGAAGAGTGTACATACTGGGGAATTGCACCTGAACAAATTACTTTGGAAGTTCTTGAAAGTGTGACCTCTTTGGGAGCCAAGCGTCACATAAAACATCTAAATCGCTTACACGAGATGGGTTTCAAAATTGCTATTGATGACTTTGGAGTTGAATACTCTAATTTTGAACGTATTAGCACTATACAGATCGATCAGCTTAAAATTGACGGTAAATATATCCAAAATCTCGTGGACAATCCCCGTGACTATGCAATTGTGAAAGCAATCACAGAATTTGCTCATTCTCTCGGAATAAAAGTTGTCGCTGAGTTTGTTGAGAATGAAGCCATTCAAGTCAAGGTAAAAGAGTTGAAAATTGACTATTCGCAAGGATACTATTTCTCTAAACCACAACCAACATTTACATCATTGTAATTTAACCCGAATCCCAAAATAGAATGCTTTGAATTTGTGGTCAGTAAACCCACATGGTATCCACCCCGAATAAAAGCATCAAACTTTTCATCAAGTATGCAAGTAGGGAAATCCATAATCTCTTTTGGCAGTGCAGTATAAGTGAATTATCTTCTTCCCTTAATATCTCCAAAAGTGTTCTCTCTCCGCAGTGTACCTAAAACCGCTCTCAAAAAGTCTTTTTACTTTTGCTTTACTTATTTGCTCTTCTGCTCTTGCCAATTCAACTGCATTGGTTGTATTAAGTCTATTTCCTAAAACCATTTCTATCCCTTCATGTAATATTATGTCTAATAATTATGGGCTATCTATTGACTTTTAATTTCTAATTTTCAATTTATTAGCTATAATCTCACTATTATAAACGAAGGCAAAAAAAGCATGCACCTCTATGACAGCGTACAGAAAAAGAAACTTCCATTTGAACCAATGCACCCAAATAAAGCTTCCATTTATGTCTGTGGGCCCACTGTTTATGATGATGCACACTTGGGACATGCCAGAAGCTCTTTGGCTTTTGACCTACTTTCTCGTACGCTTAAAACACATGGCTACGAAGTGACTATGGGAAAAAACTTTACCGATATTGATGACAAAATCATCAAAAAAGTAGAAGAAACAGGCAAAAGCATAGAGGAGATTACCTCTTTTTACATAAAACGCTACCTAGAAGAGATGGCAGCACTGGGTGTAGAGCGTGCCAACATAGAACCAAAGGCTACCGAGTCACTTCAAGCCATAGAAATGATGATACAAAAGCTTATAGACAAAGATATTGCCTATGTTATCTCAACTGGAGATGTCTATTTTGATACCTCTAAAGATGCCAACTATGGCACTATCTCCCACCGTGTGGCTGAGGATGAAGAGAGCCAAAGTCGTGTAGAACATACCAGTGAAAAACGAAACCCAAAAGATTTTGCACTCTGGAAAGCATGTAAAGCAGAGAAAGATATCTGTTTTGATACTGCCTTCTCCAAAGGTCGCCCTGGGTGGCATATAGAGTGTTCGGCTATGATAGAGAAACACTTTGCAGGCAATGGTGAATATAGTATAGATATTCATGGTGGTGGAGCAGACCTGCTCTTTCCTCATCATGAAAATGAAGCAGCTCAGTCACGTTGTGCTACAGGGCATGAACTTGCCAAATACTGGATGCACAACGGCTTTGTACAGATAGATGGAGAGAAGATGAGCAAATCTTT
>JALVXW010000111.1 GCA_027038155.1 Sulfurovum sp. | reverse complement strand
TCCATTCTTTTCCAAAAAATGGTTGTTTTTCACCAATAGTTGGTACTTCATGTCCTCTTTTTTTGCTCATCTCATAACCAATCTTATAGTTGATTACTGTTGGAGCAGGTACTCTTTTTGTTACCCCTTTTTTTAGGTCTGCATCAGTTCCCATCGAAATCTGTCCAATCGTATCAAAAGTAAGCCAGATAAGCAAAATAGTTGCAAATCCTGTTACCCATGCCGCTGAACGTCGCCAAAATGGTATACTGGTCCAAACCGAAACATTTTCGTTAGCCATGTATTTCCTCCTTTAATTTTGTATCCTCTATGATTTCATCTGCATCTTCATATCTTGCGTCCCCAGCTGTTATCAAATAATAATAAAGATGAGGGATAAAAAGATATGCCAACATGGTTACCATCAGTACCTTCATAGTAAAGTGATTACTCTGTATCAATGTAGCAAAATCGTAAAGGAAGTAAGTTTGTAATGCCCAAAACAGATACCCTACAGGCATCCACTTTTTGGAAAAGTATCCCATTTTTGAAAGTGTGATAACTGCTGCATATCCCACCCCAAAAACAAGTACCAAAGTCGACTCTACAAAAATAGGAAGAAATTGATCTATCGCTATTTCTGGTCGTACTATTAATGGTTCCATTTCATGGCTCCCTGTAACTATCTATTTACTAAAAGGATCAAAACCTTAGAGCATAAGAGTATTATGACAGTTTGGAAAAGTGATAAGATTGACATATATCAAGGAAACAGATAAAAAATTATAAATTTGTGATTGAGGAAAAAGAAAGAAAAGAATATAGATATATCGTAATTGCCTATTTTACGATACACCTAGCAATAAAAAAAGGTCTCGTATAGTTGGGTGAGACAAAATTATCTCCTTCAAGAGACCACTCTTTTGATTTTTGGATATTTACTGTTTGTGCTACTTTTCGTTGCATTCTACTTTCACATATAATAGGTTTGTCATTTTCAAATGCCATTTTTACTTCCGCCATTCTATTGGTAGTCATTTTATAATGTGCTCCGATAAAAATAGCAAGTACCAAAGTCACCCAAAGCAGACCTCTTTTGGCTGCACCCTTTGACATAAAAGGTCTTGTCCCCACAAAAAGTGTTACTAGCAGAATAATACCACCTAATATCAGATATGCACCTTCTAAATAAAAAAAGTTTTTCATTGGTTTAACCCTCTTGAATATTAATATTAAATTATAAAAATAGTATCATACATTTAGTGTAACAAGGTTGATATTCATCAAGCAGTTTTTAATAAAAAGGTCTTATACTTACTGTTAAAAATCAATCTACAAGGTAACCTTAGTGAATTCATTTAAAAAATATTTACCCTTTGCACTCTTTTTAGGTTTTTTACTTTTTGGATTAAGTGCTTTTTTGGAGAGTAAACCAAGTAGCAAAAATGCACGGGTATATAAAACCGTACAAAAATATAGCCCCTATTACCTAGATAAGCGTTTCGGCGGTTTGCAGATTATGAATAAAGAGAATCCTTCATTTAAAGAAAAACCTAATAACATGACCCTTTTCAAAGAGTTTGAAAGACTCGAGCGTACATGGGGGCAGAAACATCTTAAAATAGATGATAATATACTTATCATTTCTGACAATAACGGTACGCAACTTTCAACTCTGCCTATTCAAACCCCAAAAGAGCGTGAGTTTATCCATCGCTATTATGGTATATAACAATGCTTGATATTGTTTTAACCCTTATCTTTTCTGTTGTTATGTTGGTTTTTATGGCGTTCCCTGCCATGAAGATTGTAGAATGGATAAAACCCAAAACCAACTATTCTGAAAAAACTTACAACATCTTGCAAGTACTCCTTACTATTCTACTCTCTTTAGCTATAGGGCTTTTTCTTAAATTTGCATAATCGACGATTAACCACAATTTAGCTAAAATAATCCATTAATTTTAGCATGCTTTTTGCATGTTTTGGAGAATCACACGATGAATGAAGCGAAATATATTTGGATGGATGGCAATCTTGTACCTTGGGCAGATGCTAAAATCCATATTTTAACACATACACTGCATTATGGTAATGCAGTATTTGAAGGTACACGTGCTTACCAAACAGAAGATGGATTGGCTATTTTTAAACTTGAAGAGCACTGTAAAAGACTTTATAATTCCGCAAAAATTGTAGCGATTAAGCCTAATATGGATTATGAATCTGTCAAGCAGGCACATATTGACCTGCTTAAAGCCAATGCATTTCAAGGCAATGTCTATCTTAGACCCCTTATCTATCTAGGGTATGGACAAATGGGTATTTATCATAAAAATGTACCTGTTAATACAAGTATTGCCGCATGGGAATGGGGTGCATATTTGGGCAAAGAGGGATTAGAAAAAGGGATTAGTACCTGCACCTCTTCTATTACAAGAAACCCTAACCGTTCTACTTTTGGCAAAGCCAAAGCAGCGGCAAACTATCTTAACTCCCAAATGGCAAAATATGAAGCGATTGAAAATGGCTTTGATGAGGCATTGATGCTTGATGAAAATGGCTTCATTGCAGAGGGTACTGGAGAGTGCATTTTTATCGTACGTGACGGAAAACTTATCTCTCCACCTAATGATAACTCACTAGAATCTATTACACAAGCTACCGTACTGGAACTCGCACATGATATGGGTATAGAGATAGAAAGACGCAATATCACTAGAGATGAAATATACATTTGTGATGAGCTTTTCCTTACAGGAACGGCAGCAGAAGTAACTCCTGTACATTCATTTGACCATAGGGTTATCGGTGAAGGCAAAAGAGGACCAATCACCGAAAAATTACAAACTGCCTACTTTGATGTAGTCTTTGGACGTAACGAAAAATACAAACACTACCTCACATACATATAATAAGGATTACGCATGCCAGCAGATATGAACGACTATTTTAAAAAGAAAAAACCAAGCTCAAATAATAACAATAATGGCGAGGGAGGGAATAATAACTTTGAAAACCCTCTAAGCACTATGCCAAAGGGTATGCCTGCATGGCTCGTTGCCATAGGGATTATTGCCTTTGCACTCGTTGTGTTTAAGCCTTTTACCATTATTAACTCAGGTGAAGTAGGTATCAAAGTAACCACAGGTAAATTTGAACCAAAGCCACTTGGAGCTGGGTTACACTTTTATATTCCTGTACTTCAAAAAATTATCCCTGTCAATACACGTATTAGACTTATTACCTACTCCAATGATGTCTCTCGTGAACTTGGAGATGGGTATAGAAATTTTGAAGGTGGTCTTAGGAGGAATAGGGCTATCCCAGTGTTAGACAAACGCGGTCTTACTGTCAATATTGACCTTGCAGTACAATACCGCCTTAAACCAGAATCTGCACCTGCAACCATAGAAAAATGGGGTGACAGCTGGGAAGAGAAAATCATTAACTCCAAAGTAAGAGAAGTAGTGCGTGATGTGGTAGGTCAATACACAGCAGAACAACTTCCAGAGATGAGAAATGAAATCGCTTCAGCTATACAGACAAAAGTAAGACAAAAAGTTGATGCACTTCCAAACCAGCCAGTAGTCCTCTCTTCGGTTGAACTTAGAAATATTGTACTTCCTCCAAAGATTAAAGAAAAAATTGAAGAGGTGCAAGCTGCCAAACAAGATGTAACTATAGCAGAACAAGAGAAAGAAAAAGCAAAAGAACAAGCACTAAAAGCTGCAGAAGTAGCAAAAGGTGTAGCGCAAAAAAACCGTATTGAAGCACAAGGTGAAGCAGATAAAATCCGTATAGAAGCCGAATCACAAGCAAAAGCAAATAAACTTATCTCAAACTCACTCACGGCAGAACTTCTGCAACTGGAACAGATTAAAACACAAGCCAAATTCAACGAGGCTCTTAAAGTCAACAAAGATGCACAAATTTTCCTTACCCCCGGTGGTGCGGTACCTAATATTTGGGTAGATGCAAAAGGGAAACAACAACGCTTAATGGGACAACAATAATCCCGTAGGGTGGGCATTCCTGCTCACCGCATCACATTTATATGAGGTGGGCAGGAGTGCTCACCCTACATCGGAGAAATACCATGACTATAGACTGGAATAAAAACCCCCTCATCCCTGCCATTGCACAAGATGTTAAAACAAATGAAGTACTTATGCTTGCTTATATGAATGAAGAGGCATACAGGCTTACATTGGAAACCGGGTACGCACACTACTTCAGCAGAAGCAAACAACGTATCTGGAAAAAGGGTGAAAGCTCAACCCATACCCAAGAGGTAAAAGATATACTGCTTGACTGTGATGCAGATACAATCATACTTAAAATAAAACAAAATGGTGTGGCTTGTCATACTGGACGTAAGAGCTGCTTCTTTACCTCTGTGCTGCAAAATAAAATTATCTTAGACAAAGAGGTAGATACTGATGTTATCTATGGTGTGGTTGATACACTTTACCACACCATATTAGAACGTAAAAATGCACCAGCAGAACAAAAGTCATGGACAAAAAAATTACTTGATGACAAAGCACTTATGCTCAGTAAAATCCGTGAAGAGGCTGATGAAGTCTGTGTTGCGATAGATGAAGAGAGCGATGAACAAGTCATCTACGAATCTGCTGACCTCCTCTACCACACATTAGTAGGTTTAGGCTATCGTAACATCTCTCCCGATAGAGTCAAGCAGGAGCTGACTAGACGATTTGGGATGAGTGGGATTATGGAGAAAGAGAGTCGCAAGAAATAAACTTCCCTAAAATTGTGGCTCGAGATATTGATTGGGTATCACCTATTATTAGAGGTTCCCTTTATAAATCATTGAACCCTCAGAATATTATCATAAAATATAAGGCTATGGTAAAATAAGCTTTGATAAAGATGCAATAAAAAAATGCATAAAGAAAAAGGATATCACTAATGGCAAAAGACCACTATTTCGACATAACCGCAAAACTAGACATGATGGAGATGAAAAACGCTATCATTATGGCAGAAAAAGAGGTAGCAACACGCTTTGACTTTAAGGGTGTGAAGGCGGAGATAAATTTGAATGAAAAGGCAAAGACCCTCTCTTTAAGTTCTTCTACGGACGCCAAGATAGACGCACTAAAAGATATACTTATCTCTAAACTCATCAAACGTAATATTGCAGGGAAGTCACTTGAAGAGGTAAAAACCGAAGGCATAAGTGGCGGAAACACGAAGGTGATCTACCGTATTGTAGATACGATAGACAGAGATGAGGCCAAGCAGATAGTTAAAGCCATTAAAGCGATGAAACGAAAAGTCACTCCTTCTATACAGGGTGATGAGGTGCGTGTAGCTGGCAAGAAGATAGATGATCTGCAGGCTGTGATGGCTGAGATAAAAAAACTTGACTTGAAGGCTCCTTTGGTATTTGGAAATTTTAAATAATACTGGGATTGTAAATATTGCTATCCTTTAGGTATAATTTTGCATGAGAGCAACAGAAGGCATCAAACATGACAAAAAAAGATACACAACGTAAAGAGATAGAGAGTGTCTGTACCTACTGTGGTGTAGGGTGTGATATTACCGGTGTGGTGGAAGAGAATAAAATCGTCAAGATATTTGCCCAAAAAGACGGGGTGGTTTCTGAGGGGAAGCTCTGTATCAAAGGGAAGTATGGGTATGACTTTGTGGATGCTTCTGACCGTATTCGTCAACCGCGTATTAAAAAAACTTTTTTAGAGAAAAACCCCCGTTTCAAAGAGACTTTTGCAGACAAACTTACAGAGTTTGACAAAGCCTACATGACTTGCGATGTAGATACTGCTACAACGATAGCAACCATGAAACTTGACGAAATAAAAAAGCAGTATGGAGGAGAGAGTTTTTGTGCCATTGGAGGTGCAAGAACATCCTGTGAGAGTGCCTATGCCTTTCAGAAATTCTGCCGTGAGACGATGGAGTCTCCCCATGTGGACAACTGTGCCAGGGTATGTCACTCCCCAAGTCTCAAGGGGATGCGAGCAACCATAGGTGAGGGAGCAGCGACCAACCCCTATAATGATATCTATGAGTGTGAGTATATGATCGTCATTGGCTCCAATACTATGGAAGCCCACCCTATCATTGCCAACCGTATTGTCGACATGGCAAAGAAGCATAACAACCTCTCAGTCATTGATGTGCGTGAAACCAAACTGGCACGGCTGGCGAAGCATAACTGTATCATCCCTTTTGAGGCGAATCTGCTGGTGCTTAATATGATGGCGTATGTCATCATTGATGAAGAGCTGTATGATGAAAGTTTTATCAACAACCGTACCAAAGATTTTGATGTCTTTAAAGAGAAGATACTAAATGACCCCTATGCCAACCCTGCATTCTTTAAAGAGATAGAGGGGTATGAGTATCTAGCAAAGATGATACCCAACATCGCAAGAGAATATGCGGTAAAAAAATCGATGATCTTCTGGGGGCTTGGCATCACTGAGCATCTTGATGGCTCTCATGCAGTCATGGCAATCACCCATCTGGCACTCATGACAGGAAACATTGGCAAGACAGGTGCAGGGCTTATGCCGCTTCGTGGACAGAACAATGTACAGGGAGCGTGTGATATGGGCTGTCTGCCTTACTACCTTCCTGACTACCAGACACCAGAGAGAATAGGGCTTATGACCCCACAACTCATAGATGCGATGTTTGATGGTAAGATTAAAGCATTGCTCAATATGGGAGAAGATATTGTCCATATTCATCCCAATGTCAACAAGACAGAAAAAGCCATAGAAAACCTTGAGTTCATTATGACACAGGAGCTTTTTATGACAGAGATCGCCCAAAAAGCGGATATTGTCATAGGAGTAAAGTCTGCCTATGAAAAAACGGGGGTTTATGTGAATGCTATGCGAAGACTACACCTCTCTCAGCCCTTAGTAAAGACAGATTTACCTGATGACTGGGAAGTGTTGACACAAATGGCACATAAGCTTGGAGATAAAAAAAACTTTAATTTTAAGTGTTCTGAGGATGTCTGGAATGAGGTCAGAGAGGTGGCACCTAGAAGATTTAGTGGGGCAGACTACTACAGGCTGGAACGCCATAGAAAGCGTGGTATGCAGTGGCCGATCTACTATGAAGATACGCCTATCCTGCACCTGCTTGATTTCCGTACAGAAGATGGACTGGGGAGATATGTCTATAAACAGTATGAACCAAGAGGTATGGTGCCGGAGATACTCCAGAAGAGATTCTACAACGATGCTTTAGAGGGGTACTACTTGACCACAGGGCGTACACTGGTACACTACAACAACGCCGCACAGACCAAACGAAGCTCCAAGCTCAATACCAAGTATGATGAAGATGTGCTTCTCGCACCGCTGGAAGATGAGCATAAATTGGGAGACAGGGTCATACTCAAAAGTGAATATGGAGAGAGTGAAGCACTGCTTGTAAAATATACCGATAAAGTAAGAGCCAAGACCCTGTTTTGCACTTTCCATCACGCCGAAAGCCGCATCAATGCCCTCTTTGGGGATGAGTGTGATGAACTCATTATGACTGCACGTTTCAAGTCCGTGAAAGTTGATGTGATCCCTGTAGGGGATGAGGTGGCTTGTGGGTAATACTGAACATTAATTAGAAATCCCACTGCTAACATGGAACCTAGTATTACCGATGTTTTTATTATTCAGTTTATATAAATTCCAAGTACAGTTCCAGGGTTACCACATTTTTTATTATTTCCAGTTTCTTCACATTTGAAAGCTTTTTCTGTTTCTGAAGCAAGATTGTCCATACTTTCACGTAAAAACACTAGACATAATATTGGTATCTTCTACTTTAAGTAAAACTTATACGATACTATCGTACAATATACTCATATTTTATATGATAGGAGATGTAATGGAAGTTGTTTTATATAAATCTAACCCTTGGTGGGAAGAGACCTATAACTTTAATGGGCATAGAAGAGATAAGTATCTGAAAGTACTGGAGAGTTGGCTGACCAATAAAGATATTGTTTTTCTAACTGGGCTTAGACGGGTAGGTAAAACCTCTCTTTTAAAAAACTTTATCTCAGCACTCATACAAGAACATAGTGTAGCACCAGAGCATATCTTTTATATCAGTTTAGACCTTTATGTACTGGATAACCATAGCATCAGTGAGATAGTTGATGCATACAGAAAGATACATAAGCTACCATCTAAACAGAAGGTATATCTCTTTTTGGATGAAGTAACCAGTAAAGCCTCTTATCAAAAAGAGCTCAAAAACTTCTATGACTTGGATAATGTAAAAATCTTTGCTTCAAGCTCTTCGGCTTCACTGCTCAAAGATAAAAATGCCTACCTCACAGGAAGGCAACGTATTTTGAAGGTGATGCCTCTTGATTTTTATGAGTATCTCATGTTTAAAGAGATACAGATCAAAAAAGCAGACAAACACTTGTGGGAGAGCTACTTTGAGGAGTATATGCAAGATGGTGGTATGCCTGAGTATGTCCTCACTTCAGATGTAACTTACCTGCAAAACCTTATAGACAACATCATAAACAAAGACATCATAGCCCACTACCATATACGTAATAACCAGATAGTAAAAGACTTTTACAAGCTTCTTATGGAGAGAAGTGGAAAACAGTTAAGTTTTAATAAAATAGCCACTATATTGGACATTAGTGCGGACTCTGCCAAGCGGTACTATCACTACTTTGAAGAGACATACCTTATCTACAGTATAGAAAAGTACGGGAAACTCAATGAGAAGATAAAAGGGGTCAATAAAATTTATGCATCGGATGTAGGGTTGAGAAATGTGACAATTGGCTACCGTGACAAAGGGGCTATTTATGAAAATCTTGTTTTTTTGAAAATAAAAGACTATGCTCCTAGCTACCTTTATGTTGATGGGATAGAGATAGACTTTATCACCCAAAGTGGCATCTTGATAGAGGCTAAGTACAACTCCAAACTCAATGAAAAACAGCAGAAACTTTTTGATAGTTTTAAAGCAAAAGAGAAATATCTGCTTAATGGCTATGAGGGGCTTGTTTTGTTGGATGATTTGGATAGTTTGTAAAAACATGACAATTTGACATATTTTTCACGTTTTTTTCTTTTTTGTACCATACTATTCATAGAAAAACTTGAAGTCACAAATTGTGACTTCAAGTGAAAAAGAAGATAAAGCTTTAAGGTCGAAAAACAAAAATATCTAACTCTTTAATAACCTTATAATGCTTATCATTAGCCGTATATAGAGTCATGCCATGCGTAGCACAAGTTGCACCAATAAGAGCATCGGCTAACTGCATAGAGTGGCTTAAAAAATACTCTTCAACATAAAAAAGTGCAAGGGCAGAAATCTCTTCACTCATATATATTGTTTTGACTCTCCACTGTTTTAAAGCTCTTTTTAAAGCCCTTAATTCATCTTTATCTCTCATACCTTGAACCAACTCCATATAGGTCACAGCAGAGATAGCAAACTCGCCAATGCTATGAATAAGGTCATAAGCATTTTGATTTCCTCTAAGATACCAAATAAGTATATCAGTATCAAGTAGTTTATCATATATCAAAATTACGACCTTTTCTCATGTTGCGAATCATTGTGTCCACATCCTCTTCTCTATCTTTCCACATTCCAAAAATAGTATCCGTTTTTTTATCTGAAGAGGGCTGATTGTAGGCAATGAGTTTTGCTTTTGCTTTACCTCTATAGGTAATAAGAACATCTTCACCTTTGCTCAATACATCAAAAAGCATGGAGATATTAAATCGTAAATCTTTTGCCGTTACTGTCATTTTTAGCCTTTTATTAGTTTATAGTTAAAGTATAAACTATTTTTGATTAAAGTTTTATGATGCTGTAATATTTTTAAGGCTCTGTGGACTCTGCCAAACGGTACTATCACTACTTTGAAGAGACCTACCTTATCTACAGTATAGAAAAGTACGGAAAACTCAATGAAAAAACAAAAGCAGAAACTTTTTGATAGTTTTAAAGCAAAAGAAAAATATCTGCTTAATGGCTATGGGGGGGTTTGTTTTGTTGGATGATTTGGATAGTTTGTAAAAAACATGACAATTTGACATACTTTTCACGTTTTCTTCTTTTTTGTGCCATACTATTCCTATAAAAACTTGAGGTCACAAATTGTGACCTTAAAAGGAATAGATATGCATAAACTAAATATACCCATACATCATAAAATCTATACACTTCGTGGTAAGCAGATAATGCTTGATGAAGATTTGGCAATGTTGCATGAAGTAGAGTATGAAAATTTGAAGTCGCAATTTGCGACATTAGGTGAAAAAGAAGATAAAGCTTTAAGGTCGCAAATTGCGACCTTAGAAAATAAGAGAGGGAAATATAGAAAATATATGCCCTATGTTGTATTCAAAAGTAAGGTAACAATCAATGAAAAAGTAATGGGGTTTATGCGTGATGCGTGAATTACCTAAACTCTTTGGAGACCAGAGCGAGAGTCTTGCGACACAGTTTTTGGAGCAAGAGGGCTATGTGATTTTGGAGCGTAACTACTTTGCTAGAAAACTGGGTGAGATAGACATTATTGCTCAGCAGGATGAGGTGCTTCATTTTATAGAGGTGAAGAGTGGGAAGTCTGATACTTTTGATCCTGTCTATAATGTAACACCTGCCAAGCTTCGTAAAGTGATTAACTCTGCACACTATTACCTTAAAGTCAAACAGTTAGATATGGCTTTTAGTATAGATGCTCTTATTGTACGTGGGGATGAGGTGGAGTTTATAGAGAATGTTACGCTATAATCGTAATCAATAAATATCTAAAGGTATGATTATGCAGCTTATATCTGAACAATTAGCACAGTTTCATAGAGATGGTTTTCTCGTTTTGCGTGATTTTCTAGATGCAAAAAGTTGTGATAACATCTTGAAAATAGCACAGGCACATCTAGACGCAAAGATAGAGCCAATAGAGACAGAAACAGGGTATGACAGTAGAGATAAAGCATACAGAACAACTATTACTGACTATACTTCTCATGCCAAAGAGGAGCAGGAAGTTGTACGTAGGTTACGTCAGGTATATCAGCGTGATATACTTTTTAAAGCATGGATGGAAAATGAGAAAATCCGTCCCATTTTACAACAGATTTTGGACGATCAAGTGGTTATAACAACGGCACATCATAACTCCATTATGACAAAGATGCCTTTTTGCAGCACGCAAACAAGATGGCATCAAGACAGACGCTATTGGCGTTATAGTGATGATAACTTAGTCAGTGTTTGGTTGGCACTTGATGAGGAAGATAGTACAAATGGCGTGTTGGAGTTTATCCCTGGTAGTCATAAAATGAAATTTTCTAAAGATCAGTTTGATGAGAAAGAGTACTTTTTGGAGTCTATTGAAAAAAATAAACAACTGATAGAAACAAAAGTCTCTACAAATTTATATAAAGGTGATGTTGTTTTATTTCATTCTCTTTTATTGCACCGAGCTAATAAAAATAGCACAGAAAAACCAAAAATATCTTTTGTCTATACGGTGAAAGGTTTGCAAACTAAAGCAGAAAAGGGGTCTCGTTCTTCCAAATTTCCCGAGATTGTTTTAGAAAAAGTCTAAATAAGAGTAAAATTATCCTAATTTTACCTTTTTTTCATAAAACTCTTTGAATCTTTTATAACCTATTAATGAAAATTAGCTATAATTTTCCAAACTTAAATACAAAGGATTAAATATGGCAAAATATGTAGAATTGACAAATGACAATTTTGAAGCAACAGTAGCAGAAGGTGTAACAATGGTAGACTTTTGGGCTCCATGGTGTGGTCCTTGTAGAATGATTGCTCCAGTCATTGAAGAGTTGGCTGAAGATTTTGATGGCAAAGCAACAATCGCCAAAGTAAATACGGATGAGCAACAAGATTTGGCAGTAAAATATGGGATTAGATCAATTCCAGCAATTCTTTTCTTCAAAGATGGTGAAGTGGTAGATCAAATGGTAGGTGCAGCTTCCAAAGATGCATTTGCGGAAAAAATCAACGCACAACTCTAAGTCATGTTTCATGTAGGGTGGGTTTTCTAACCCACCTTTTAAAACTCTCCTCTTATTTTTACAACAAATACTTAACCAAGTTTTATCATTGTATAATTTGATTAATTATTTGACTTTTTTACAAGGAACTACAATGATGTTAGATTGTGCAATTATCGGTGGCGGACCAGCAGGCTTAACTGCAGGACTTTATGTAACACGTGGCGGACTTAAAAATGTCACTATGTTTGAGACAGGAATGCCTGGTGGGCAAATTACACAAAGTTCAGAGATAGAGAACTACCCAGGATTTTTTGAGCACGGTAAAACGGGGTTGGATTTTATGGATACCTGGCAGAAACAGTGTTTTCATTTTGGACTCAAGCATGAGATGAAAAAAGTTGAACGTGTGGCTAAAACAGGTGAGCATTTTACTGTTACACTTGAAAATAGTGATACAGTAGAAGCCAAGAGTGTCATAGTCTGTACAGGGTCTGTGCCTAAACGAGCAGGGTTTAAAGGTGAAGATGAGTTCTTTGGAAAAGGTGTCAGTACCTGTGCTACCTGTGATGGATTTTTTTATAAAGACAAGCCAGTTACTATTTTGGGTGGAGGAGATACTGCACTCGAAGAGGCACTCTATCTCTCCAATATCTGTTCAGATGTCTATGTGGTGCACAGAAGAGATGCCTTTAGGGCTGCACCCCCAACATTAGAGAGAGTAGAGAAAAAAGAGAATATACATCTTATCACGGACTCTGTGATAGAAGAAGCTTATGGTGATGCCATGGGGCTGCAAGGTGTCAAGATAAAAAA
>JALVXW010000110.1 GCA_027038155.1 Sulfurovum sp. | reverse complement strand
TAGGAATAGTGTTGATGATTTCAAAAAAAGTTGTTAGGAGTTAAAGATGTCTATTGTTATGACAGGTGGGGGAACAGGTGGTCACCTTACTATTATTAAAGCTGTAAAAGAGGAGCTTTTAGATGAAAAGCTTATATATATTGGCTCAACTAAAGGTCAAGACCAAAAGTGGTTTGGTGAAGATAAGCAGTTTAAAGAGGTACACTTTTTACCTACCCAAGGGGTAGTTAACCAAGGCTTTTTAGGTAAGATTAAATCTATCTCAATGCTTATAAAGGCAACTATAAAAGCTAGAAGTATCTTAAAACGTTCAAATGCAAAAGTGGTCTTCTGTGTAGGTGGCTTCTCTGCTGCACCTACATCATTTGCCTCAATTATTCTAGGTATACCACTTGTAATCCATGAACAAAATGCAGCGATTGGTTCACTCAACAGACTCTTACGCTCTCGGGCTAAAGCCTTTATTAGCTCTTATGAAGATGATAGCCCAATTAAAGCATACCCTATAAAAAAAGAGTATTTTGAAAAATCTCGCATTAGAGATAAGATAAAAACTATTATCTTTTTAGGTGGTTCACAAGGGGCAAAAGCTATTAATGAACTAGCTCTAAAATTAGCACCCACACTAAAAGAGAAAAATATAAAGATTATCCACCAAGCAGGTGAAAGAAATATAGAAGAGGTTCAAAAAGCCTACCAAGAGTTAGACATAGAGGCAGAGGTTTTTGGTTTTACTACAAAAATATCAGATTATATGCGACAAGCAGATTTTGCTATTGCACGTTCAGGGGCTTCAACCTTATGGGAACTCTCAGCTATGGCTTGTCCTGCTCTTTACATTCCCTACCCTTACGCAGCAGGAGACCATCAGTTCTACAACGCTAAGTTTTTAGTTGACCAAGATGTCGCTTGGATTATGCGTGAGAGTGAGATAGAACTCGATAAGGTAATTGCTTTATTAGATGAAGATATGAGAAAGAAGAGTGAGAAACTTCAAAAACTTATTGAAAAAGATGGGGCTTTGCAGATTGCTCGGCTTTTGAAAAAGATGTAGAGTGCGATTGCTATCGCACCAAAGAGGAGTTAAATATATTACTCCTCATTAAAATTGCTCTGTGTAGCTATTAGTTTTTTAGTACCTGTTGAAGCATCATAGCTGTATAATTTAAACTCTAAATATTGTGTCTCTTCGGGGTTTTGTTTTATTAGAGAATAAACGATTTGATTTCCTCCTTTTAAAGGATTAAAGAAGAGTTTTATATGGTTATGCTCGGTATCTCCTGTATATCCATCTTCTACCATTGTAGTTTGATTTGTTGCTGGGTCTATTACCCATAATCTTACTGCTTCAGTACTACTTGAACTAATAAGTACATAGATATAGTTACCTATTTTTTGTAGACTCTCTATATGTCCACCACCACTTAAACCTACATCTACTTCAGTGCTAGTAGTACCATCTAACATATAGAGTCTATTGTTTGGATTTGTATAGTAAACATGATTGTTATTGGTTACTAAAAACTTACTATCTCCATCAAACTCTACTAGTTTTTCTAACCAGAACTCATTATTTAACAATCCTGTATCACAGTTATTATTTGTATGTTCAGTTCCTACAGCTTGACAAATTTTCATTATTCCTAAATGGTTTTGAAGTAGATATTGACGGAAGTTACTACCGTAATAGCGTTCAGTTACATACCCTATCTCTGTTTTATTAGTAGCAAGATTTTTTCCTTTGTAAAAGACTCGTTGGGTATTTTCTGACTTTTCTAAATCAAGTTTGTCATACTCTCCATCACTAATAAGCTTAACATGATAAGTAATATCATCTGTAGAGAAGTCATCTTCTCCATCACTTATGTATAGCATAGCTTTTGAACCACTATTTGAAGATGTACTATAGGTAAAGAGTAGTGATTTATCCCAAACAGAGACTATATCGGTATTTGAAAAAGATAGGGTGGTATCATGAAGAGTTGCATCAAAAGTATTTAAGTAGATATAGTCACAATACCCACCATTTCTTCCTCCTGTCAAATCAAAACACTGTAAGGTCATACCATTACCATTTGCTCCATCATATCCTAAGAAAAAGTCTCTACCATCAAGTGAGGCAAAAGATGTTATTACTTTATCTTTATCAGATATTCCCGCTTCTGCATCACTAACGATATCAGCTACTGGTTCAACATTATGAGTTGTAGGTGTACTAAACTGCTCAGTTACCCAAGGGAGGGTTCCATACATTGGTATTTCCATATCAACTGTACTTTGAACTACTGGAGTATAGGCATTAAATATCAGTTTATCTATATACCTAATAATATAATCTGAGCCAACATGTCGAACCTTTTCAACTATTGGATGATTTAAGATATTTCTATTTAAAAATATTTGTGATGTTTTTAGAGTATTTCTTTGATAGCTATTTACATCAAATACAGTCGCATCTTGTTTTATAGAATGAAGAACGGATTGTCCATTTTGATATAAAAATTTGTTACCAACTTTATAATAACTATTCCAACCATTTCCCTCTACAGTACAAACATCATTATAAAGAGTATCATTTGAGAAAAGAACTGTACTATTTCCATCAGTTACAGCAGAGACACAATCTCCATTGTTATTTGGAAATGAAACTGCTACTTTTTGTGGTGGTAAAGGGGTAATATTGAAATCTACTCTAACATCTCTTTCAAAACTACACTCATTTAAACTTTTAGTTATGTTGTACTCAAAATAGTCATTTCCACTATATCCTTTAGTAGGAGAGTAGTTAAATTTTGATACATTTACATCTGTTAGATAGGCACTAAAGAGTCCATGAGATGGCTCAGTTTTTATCGTTATAGGATAAGTTTTAGATAGTAGTAGAGCAAAGATTCTTTCATTTTCGTTCATAGATATAGTTCTATTTACATCATCTCCAAAATCAACACCCTGAATTGTTATATTGACTCGTCCATACTCATTTGTACCTTTTTTGTAGACAAAGCTATCTTCTCCTACATAACATGAACTGATTGTATAAATCAAATTCCAACTCTCTCCTCCAACTTTTACAGCTTGAGCATTACCATTAGTTGGTTGAGTATA
>JALVXW010000109.1 GCA_027038155.1 Sulfurovum sp. | reverse complement strand
CTCTAACTCCTCAAAGAAAAACCAAAGATGCATGCCATTACCTGACTTAGAAATTTCCACCAAAGGAGTAAGATTTAAACTCTCACACACTTTTACAATTGATCTAGCATCTTCCACAAAACTTATTTTATCCAAATCTATCACCAAAAACTTTGTCATCACCTGATCTACAATAGCATAAGAACCAAGACGTATTTTTCCTTCAAGATGCAACCGTATCACATCATCTGTCACAGGTCTATAATCTTTACCTCTAAAAGTATAAGTTGCAGGGGCATACCCTTTTTTACGTCCATCTTTACTCACCCAATACAAAGCATACACATCATCTCGTATAACAAACAAAGATTTGAAAAGTTCTATTTTTTGGTTTTTACTAAAAGGAGATTGTTTTTCTATAGCTTGTTTGAGTTGGTAAATTTCTTTTTCCAAGACTTGCTTTTGAATTTCTAATGCATAGAGTTTTTCGTGTAAATTCATAGAATAATTATAGCAAAGTATCTATAAACACCCACCAATAGTTGCTGCTATCGGTGGATTTGGTTAATGTTTAAACAGATGCATTAAATAATACACTGCTAAAAACAAATATCCAAGAAATGCGGTTATTTCTTTATAATCCATAGACTTGCTCCTTTCATAGAGCAATCCCACCATCTTCCCTAAAATTACGCCAAAAAAAAGCCCTGCATCTCAATAAAGAGATACAGGGCTTTAGGCTCTACACGTTAGCAGCAACTAACTTAGAAGAAGCCATGAACTACAAATGTAACCGCATTTGTAAAACAATTATATAAGAGATAAGCTTAATAGATTATTAAACCTCATTTTGAGACTCATACCAGTCATACACAATTTTTATGTCATCATAAACTTCTGGTTTAAATTTTAGGGAACCTCTAAAGATTTGATAGATAAAGTAAGTGGAAGATTGAGTTAAATGGTCGGAGTGACCGGACTTGAACCGGCGACCTCTATCACCCCAAGATAGCACGCTAGCCAGACTGCGCTACACCCCGAATATTTAAACATGTTATTGTAAACTATTTTTCTTGAAAACTGTTTAAAATCCCCACCAATAGTTGTTACTATTGGTGATACTAGATTAATATTTAAAAAAATCTAAACAATATTATCTTAATCTATCTTATCGAGTAAGATATTTAGGTAATAGAACCATATCCCCGTAAACCTCTAAAAACCTTTTATTTTTCTCCCACATTTAGGACATAAACCAAATTTAATTTGTAACCGTGTTAATTCAATATCACATGTTTCACATTTCCATGTCTTTATTTTCGTTGAAGGCATAGACTTGTTCAATACATTCAATGTAAGGGTAACAACAAAGAGTAAAGCTAAAATTATTATAAAGGTAGTAAGCATACTCATAAACTAATTCTATTATACCTTACACTCTCCAAGCGTTACGTCTCTATACTCCATATCCATCAACGCACACGCTCGTTTCATGATGCCCTCTAAGGTGAATCCAAACTTCTCAAAGAGCAGGTCTGCTGGTGCTGAGGCTCCAAAGGTTTCCATGCCTAGTACGTCATCTGCGTAACGGTAGTACTCTGTAGCACGGGCAGCTTCTACGGCTAGTACTTTGGTATTTGGGTCTATGACTCTGTTTTTGTACTCGCTGTCTTGTTCGTTAAAGAGGTCAAGACAAGGCACTGAGACTACATTGGCTTTGATACCAAGTACGGCTAGGTGACAGGCAGCTTTAAGACATGGCATAAGCTCTGAACCACTTGCCATGAGTGTGAAGTTTGCATCTTTACGTTTTTTTACAATGTAGGCACCTTTACTTACTTCACCAAAGTCACGTTTAGGTTTGAGGGTTTGAAGCTTTTGACGACTAAGCACAAAACCGTGTGGTGCTTTGATGCTAAGTGCAGTTCTCCACGCTTCTACATTTTCTGTCGCATCTGCTGGTCTCCACACATAGAAGTTTGGTAGTGCTCTAAACTGAGATATATGCTCTATTGGCTCATGTGTTGGGCCATCTTCGCCTACACCGATGCTGTCATGCGTCCATACAAAGAAGTTTTGAATGTTCGTAAGTGCCGCAATACGCACAGATGGTTTTAAGTAATCAGAGAATACAAAGAATGTGGCATTAAATGGAATCGTCGTACCATAAAGTGCCATCGCATTGGTAATCGCTGCCATAGCGTGCTCACGGATACCAAAGTGTAGATTTCTGCCTTTAGGGAAGTCACCCAACTCTTTAAGCTCAGTCTTGTTACTCGGTGCAAGGTCAGCGGAGCCTCCTAAGAAGCTTGGTACGGCTTTTGCAATGGCATTAAGTATCTTTCCGTTCGAGTCTCTTGTAGCCATCGCTTTGTCTGATGAAAAATCTGGAAACTCAATAGCTGAGAAGTCTGGATTCAGTAGTTTTTCAAGTGCTACATTTTGCTCAACAAGTGGTGCTTCTTTGTGTCTATGAATCCACTCTTTTTCTGCCAATTCTCCTTTTTCTATGGCACATCTGAAACGAAGGAGTACATCTTCAGGCACAGCAAAAGTCTCTTCAGGATTAAAGCCCTCTTTGGCTTTTGATGTCTTAATAATCTCTTCACCAAGAGGTGCACCATGGGTATGGTGTGTACCCTCTAACTCACCTGCACCCTTACCGATGATAGTATTGGCAATAATGATAGTCGGCTTTGTAGCCGTTTTGACCTCTTCTAGCACTTTTTCAATCTCATCATAACAGTGACCGTTTATCTTCTTCACATCCCAGTTTTGTGCTACAAAACGTGCTGCCACATCTTCACTCCACGCAATACTTGTATCACCCTCAATGGTAATACAGTTAGAGTCATAAATGAGTACCAAATCTTTAAGCCCAAGGTGTCCAGCCAGTGAACATGCTTCATAACTGATACCCTCTTGCAAATCACCATCGCCACACAGACAATAGACTTTGTGGTCTATAAGCTCACAGGTCTCAGAGTTTACCTGCTCTTTGGTAAAGGCTTCAGCCATAGCAAAACCTACGGCATTGGCTATCCCTTGCCCTAGAGGTCCTGTGGTTATCTCTACACCTTCGGTGTGTCCATACTCTGGGTGTCCAGGCGTTTTGGAGTCTAGTTGACG
>JALVXW010000108.1 GCA_027038155.1 Sulfurovum sp. | reverse complement strand
ATTTAGCCGTATCTTCTACACGTATGAGTGCATCAAAAATACCTCTACTTTTACCATCAAGTATATTTTTAGCCTCTTGTTTAGATGTAGAGTGTTCTCCCACATGGACTATTTGTGAGATGGTACCACGTTTAGAGTCTTTATTGAGGTAGAGCAGGTGCCCTGCATCTACATGGGCATGCTCTGCCAGTTCTACTTTGAGCAGTTGGAGTGCCTGGTCTCCACCGAGGTCAAAACTTTTCAGTATGGCATTGGCATTTTGGGCTACATTGACTTTATGTGAAGCTATCATAGCATAGTCATCATCTTGCATAGTGTGTGTTTTAACAACCCTTAGGGTTGAGTCTTGCGCAATGTGCATATCATAGCCGTAAAGTACCAATGTATTTTCTATATGCTCAGCAATAAAGTTTTCATACACTGTAGCGTGTCTGTTGGCTTGAGTGTAGAGGGCAATACGGTAGCTTATGAGTGCATCACTTTGTGTAAATGTATGTTCAATCTCAACCTCTACATCACCATCAAGTTCTATTTTTATTGTTTGAGGAGAGAGAAGGTGTCCTAGGTAGTAGAGTGAATCAAAGTGTTCCATATCTATCATCTGGCAGGGTTCATTGTATATACGCATACCTTTAGGAGCAGCAACAACTACACCATCGACTATCTCTATTTTATCCGATATTTTTGGTGTTTTGGGTACATAATGGAGTGTTTTATATGTTTTATCCAAAAGTTTTTCTACATCAAAATAACGGTATGCTTCACTCTTTTTGCTGGGTAATCCCAAAGAGACAAAACGTTTTGTAAGCATCTCTCTTTTTGAAGCACCCAAAAGTGTTAAGATCTCTTGAGGATTTTTATCTTTAAGTGTTAAGAGATTCATTACTCCTCCTCTATGGCATCATATCCGTGCTCTTCGAGTTGTGCAACAAGCTCAGGACCTGCTGTTTTAATGACTTTACCATCTTTGAGCACATGAATATAATCTGGCTCTATGTAGTCAAGTATGCGAGAGTAGTGGGTAATGACAAGAAAAGAGCGTTTTCCATCTTTCATCTTGTTAATTCCTTCAGAGACGGCTCTGAGTGCATCAATGTCCAGACCTGAATCTATCTCATCTAAGATGATGACTTCAGGTTCTAATATGAGCATCTGAAGTATCTCATTACGCTTCTTTTCTCCACCTGAAAAACCTTCATTGAGACTACGGCTTATCATGTCAGATTTCATACCAAGCATCTCTAGGTGTTCTCTCATAAGACGTAAAAACTCCGCGGCATTGAGCTCCTCTTTGCCCTCATGTTTGCGTTTTGCATTGAGTGCAGTTCTGAGGAAATAGGCATTGTTTACCCCAGGTATCTCTACAGGGTGCTGAAATGAAAGGAAGATGCCATTTAAGGCTCTCTCTTCAGGTTCCATTTCATTAATATTTTTTCCTTTATAGAGGATATCCCCACCTGTTAGCTCTACATCGTAGTGTCCCACAAGTGCCTTTGAAAGGGTAGATTTACCAGCCCCGTTAGGCCCCATGATGGCATGTACTTTTCCAGCCTCTAACTCTAGGTTAAGCCCTTTAAGTATCTGTTTGTCACCTATCTTTGCTTGTAAATTTTCTATTTTCATGATGCTACTCATCCTACACTTCCTTCTAATGTTAATTCTAATAATGCTTTGGCTTCTACTGCATACTCCATAGGGAGTTGACTAAAGACCTGTTTACAAAAACCGTGAACTATCATACTCACGGCATCTTCTTCGTTAATGCCTCTTTGACGGAGGTAAAAAAGTTGTTCGTCACTAATTTTGCTTGTGGTTGCCTCATGCTCCACCTGTCCTTTGGTATCTTTGGACTCCAAGTAAGGGAAGGTATGTGCTCCACAGTTGCTTCCTATAAGCAAAGAGTCACACTCAGAGTAGTTTCTTGCACCTTGGGCACTCTTGTTTATCTTTACCAATCCTCTATAGGTATTTTGCCCTTTCATCGCAGAGATACCTTTAGAGATAATGGTAGAAGAGGTGTTTTTACCAATGTGTATCATCTTCGTACCTGTATCAGCCTGTTGGGCTAGGGTGGTAACCGCTACGGAGTAGAACTCACCTACTGAGTTGTCACCTTTTAAGATGCAGCTAGGGTACTTCCATGTAATGGCCGAACCTGTCTCTACCTGTGTCCATGAGACTTTGGCGTTTTCACCTTCACAGATGGCACGTTTGGTTACAAAATTGTAGATGCCTCCCTTACCATTCTCATCTCCTGGGTACCAGTTTTGAATGGTAGAGTATTTGATTTCCGCATCTTTAAGTATGACCAACTCTACAACCGCGGCGTGTAGTTGGTTTTCATCACGTGTAGGAGCAGAACACCCTTCGTTGTAACTTACATAGCTTCCCTCGTCAGCAATGATAAGCGTACGTTCAAATTGCCCTGTATTCATCGCATTGATTCTAAAGTAGGTACTTAGCTCCATCGGACAGCGTACCCCTTTTGGAATGTAAACAAATGTACCATCGGTAAATACAGCAGCGTTGAGTGCTGCAAAGTAGTTATCTGTCATAGGTACGACAGAGAACATATATTTTTTTACCAATTCGGGGTGATTTTCTATTGCTTCGGAGATAGAACAGAAGATAATCCCATGTTCAGCCAACTCTTCGGCATAGGTGGTTTTAACGGAGACTGAATCTACCACAGCATCTACCGCTACTTTTACCCCTGCGAGTTGTTTTTGTTCTTCTAGGGAGATACCCAGTTTTTCATAGGCTTCTAGTATTTTGGGGTCAACTTCATCAAGGCTCTCTATGCCCTCTTTGGGTGCAGAAAAGTAGGAGATACTTTGATAATCTATAGGTTCATACTCTAGCTTACCCCAATGAGGCTCAGTCATACTCTCCCACTTTTTGAGTGCTTTGAGTCTAAGCTGTAGCATCCACTCAGGTTCATTCTTTTTTTTAGAGATGAACTTGATGGTATTCTCATCAAGCCCTGGTGGTACTGTTTCGGTTTCGATATCTATCTCAAAGCCGAGTGCATACTCACCAGAGACAGCTTTATCTAATCCTTCATTTGCCATGTAATTCCTTTAATTAGTTATATCGGATAATAATAGTCTTATTTAATTTATAGCAC
>JALVXW010000107.1 GCA_027038155.1 Sulfurovum sp. | reverse complement strand
AGATAAAAACTTGCTAGAAGTCATTGATGGGGCAAGAACACTAGAAGAGGTTGTAACAGATATGGAGAGCTTTATAAAAAGTAAAATATAACTATAAATTATATTAATATTATATTATATTTACTACACTTAAATACTAAATATAATTGATGATTTTAATCAATTATATTTATCTTCTTTCCTACAACTGTCACCAAAACTACTTAGATAGTATAATTTTACACCTTTTTTTACACATTTTGATTTACATCAATTATTTTTTAAATACCTTAGTCTTATCATAATAGATATATACCATTTTGAGGAAAATAAAAAGATGATTGATTTTGATAGATTAGAAAGAGAAAAAGAGACATTAAGGGAGCAATTTTTATCGGCGAAGCCTTTTCCGCATATTGCGATTGATGATTTCTTGGTAGAAGGTGCTGCACAAAGACTCTACGAGAGTGCTGCACAACCTGATGCACACTACAAAATTAAAGATGTATTCTTTTCTAAAAACAGATACCAATTTAATAACTACAAAGATATCTCAGATGACTACGCAGAGCTCTTTAAAGATGTAAACTCTGAACAGTTTGCCAAACTAATATCTTATATTACCGATGAAGATATTTTTTTTGATAAAGAGTTTCATGGAGGTGGGCTCCATGTAGGAACTCAAAATGCCCACTTAGATATGCATGCTGACTTTAACTATCACCCAAAACATGAGCACTGGTACAGAAATCTCAACCTTCTACTCTATCTGAACAAAGACTGGAAACCAGAATATGGAGGATCACTCAAACTTCAAGATGCCAGAACAGGTGAAAAGACTGAAGTAGAACCGCTACTTAACAGACTGGTGATTATGCACTGTAGAGAATATACTTTACATGGATATGACACTACCCATTTCCCAGAAGGAAAATATAGAACTTCTGTAGCCATATATGGATACACATTCCATGATAAAGTAGTTGACCATGCACGAACAACGATTTGGGTCTCTGAAAATAATCCATTTAAAAAAGTACTTGCAAAAGTATGGCTACCTGCTGTAGCAATTAAGAAGAAGCTCTTAGGGTAAAAAACCATACTTTTGTTTCATCATGTTATAATGTCATATTACTATGAAGGCATTATACGTGAATACCAAGACACAAACGACACAAAAATTTATCCTTAAACTCTTTCCTGAAATTATGGTAAAGGGTAGTTCTGCCAAACGTCAGATGGTGGGGCAACTCTACAACAATCTACTTACGATGCTTGGACGTTTTTCCAAAGAGATTCATGTACGTAAATTCTCAGACAAAATAGAGGTGGTAACCCCTACAGAGTTCGTTACAGAAGTCAGAGAGCTACTCTTAAATACCCCAGGGATTGAGCAACTCCTTGAAGCCCTACAGTTTGACAAAATGAACACCCTTGATGAGATTAAATATAAAGTAGGTGAAGTGATGCACCATGAAATAGAGGGAAAAACCTTTGTGGTGCGTGCAAAACGTTCTGGGACACATGACTTTCGTTCTACCGAGCTTGAGCGTACAGTAGGTGGCTATATGTTGGCTACCTACCCCTCTGGTGGTGTTGATTTACATAACCCTGAAGTAACCATACGCATTGAACTTATCAATAACCAACTCAATATTATTACCAACAAATATGCGGGACTCTCTGGTTTTCCACTAGGCACACAAGGTGACATACTCTCTTTGATGTCTGGAGGATTTGACTCTACAGTTGCCTCTTATCTTAGTATGAAACGTGGGATAAAAACACACTTTATCTTCTTTAACTTAGGGGGTGTGGCACATGAGATAGGGGTCAAACAGGTTGCACTCTATCTTTGGCATAAATTTGGCTCTTCACACAGAGTCACGTTTGTCTCTGTACCGTTTGATGATGTGCTTACTGAAATATTTCGCTCTACGCACAATACCTATATGGGAGTTACCCTTAAACGCCTTATGCTTTTGGCCGGCGAAAAGGTAGCCAACGAGATGGAGATAGATGCCCTGCTCACAGGTGAATCTGTCGCACAGGTCTCCAGCCAGACACTTCGTAATTTAGCCCTTATTGACCAAGCAGTCAACAAGCTTGTTTTACGTCCACTGGCTACCATGAATAAACCTGAGATTATAAAGATTGCCAACACCATTGGTACGCGTAGGTTTGCTGAGAGTATGCCAGAGTATTGTGGTGTGATTTCTAAAAATCCTATTACCCATGGGTCATACAAACGTATGGAGCGTGAAGCCAAACAGTTTGACTATAGCGTATTGGACAAAGCTGTAGAAAATGCACAACACATCTACGTAGATGAGATAGTTGATGATGTCACCAACAATGCAACCATAGAAGTTGTCAATGAGCTTACTGACGAGCATGTAGTTATAGATATACGTCCAGAAGATGAGTGCATCAACACAAGCTCTAAGAGCATCAAAATACCATTTCATAGACTCAAAACAGAGTTTAAAAAGCTACCCAAAGACAAAACATACCTACTCTATTGCGATAAAGGCATTATGTCCCAGTTGCATGCACAGTATCTACATGATGCCGAAGATGCAAAAAATGTGAAGGTCTATAGACCTTTACAGACAAAAAAGTAGGCACCCTATGAAAATCACACATATACACACAAAACACTTTAAAGCACCACTAAAAACACCTTTTATTACCGCTTTACGTCGTGTGGATATGCTTGAAGATGTAATTGTTGTAATAGAGTGTGATGATGGTACAGAGGGGTATGGTGAAGGTGCTCCTGCTATGGCTGTGACAGGAGAGAGTCTAAATTCTATCATCTTTGCTATTGATTATTTAAAACCACATCTTATCGGTAGAGACATAGAGGAGTTTGATACCCTCCTTCACCTCATACATACTACTATCGCCTATAACAACACCGCAAAATCTGCACTCGAAATAGCCCTTTATGACCTTAAAGCAAAAGCGTCTAAACTTCCTCTTTACCAAATGTTAGGTGGTATGCGAACAGACTTTCGTACCGATATTACCATTAGCATGGATGAGACAGAGAAGATGGTTGCCGATGCACAACATGCAGTAGCCCTCGGATACAATGCACTTAAAATAAAAATAGGAGACAACCTCTCCTATTTTTATTTTAAGTGCATTGTATC
>JALVXW010000106.1 GCA_027038155.1 Sulfurovum sp. | reverse complement strand
CTGCATTAATTATAAACAGTTTAGGATTCAATTTGAAAATTTCGATTATTGTTGTGGCTATACTCTTTTTGTATGGTACTTTTTCTACATGGTTTCACGATACTGCACTCTCTGGAAATATCGGAAAGATAGTAGGAGAGACCAATATATATCTTTTTGGATACTTAGCCTATATAGATATTTTAATTCTTTTTTATCCGCTCTATAAGCTCTATACTCAGGTAGATTTACGAAAAGAGTTGGACTTCTATTTGGGCTGGATACTCTTTTTTATGGCGATGGTTATTTTGGAAGCTTTGGTACTGGATGTAAAAGCAGCAGGCTATTTGGGTACGCAGGTAGTAGAGTTTTTAGACCCTTTTATCGGCAAGGCGGGGTTATGGTTTTTGTGGTTGATGATTATCTCTCTCTCTTTGGTTTTTGTGGTAGATGATGATTTCTCCTGGGAGGGTCTAAAACCAAAAAAAAGCCCTAAAAAGAGCCAAAATCACATCGCTTCGTGGTTTGCGACAACGATAGAGAGCGTGCGTAATCTCTTTAAAGGTCTATCTCTCAATCCTTTTGCCCTTGATGAAGCAGTAGAAGATGAGAGAGAAGAGGAGCTTGTCGTTCCATCCAAACCTAAAAAAAGAGCAACCACGAAAAAGCCCTTAGCACCTAAAGAAACACCCAAAGAGACACATTCACTCTCTGGCTCTTACGAGAAAGAAGATATAGTAGAAGATGCTGTGGTCAATGAGATACTCGAACTTGAACACGATATGACATGTGTAGAGGAGCCTATATCAAGCACCTTGGATATAGGTTCCCAGGTAAAGATAGTCTCAGAGCTTGAAGAGAACTCTAAGCTGATGGATGAGCTTGAAAAGGGTAAAGTAGAAAAACCCAAAAACTTTAAACTTCCAAAGATAGACTTTTTGCAAAAAGCTCCCAAAAGCAAAAAGAGAGTCAATGAAGCAGAGATAGATAGAAAAATAGAAGAGCTTCTTTCGAAATTGGCACAATTTAGGGTAGATGGTGATGTGGTTCGTACCTATTCTGGTCCACTTGTGACAACCTTTGAGTTTAAACCTGCACCCAATGTCAAAGTCTCTAAAATTTTAGGGCTTCAAGATGACCTTGCCATGGCACTTAGTGCAGAGACTATACGTATTCAAGCACCTATCCCAGGGCGTGATGTGGTAGGGATAGAGATACCAAATGAGACGATTGAGACAATCTATCTGCGTGAGATTTTGGAGAGTGATATCTTTAAAGAGTCAAGTTCACCACTGACGGTAGCTTTGGGTAAAGATATTGTGGGAAATCCATTTGTTACAGACATCAAGAAGCTTCCACACCTGCTTATAGCAGGAACCACAGGTTCTGGTAAATCGGTAGGGATTAATGCGATGATACTCTCTTTGCTCTACCGTAATGACCCTGATCACCTTAAACTGATGCTTATTGACCCTAAGATGCTGGAGTTTGCAGCCTATGAAGATATACCGCACCTGATAACCCCCGTCATTACTGAACCAGCCAAAGCCATAGCTGCATTAGCAAATATGGTAGGGGAGATGGAGCGACGCTATAAGCTTATGGCTGAGGCTCGTACCAAAAATATAGAAAATTATAATGAAAAAGTAAAAAAAACAGGTGCAGAACCTTTTCCATTTATTGTGGTTATTATTGATGAGTTGGCTGACCTTATGATGAGTGGAGGCAAAGAGGTGGAGCACTCTATTGCCAGGCTTGCCCAGAAGTCACGTGCTTGTGGTATTCACCTTATTGTTGCGACACAAAGACCATCTGTAGATGTGGTCACAGGTATGATAAAAGCCAATCTCCCTTCACGACTTAGTTACCGTGTAGGTTCACGCATAGATTCCAAAGTAATTTTGGATGCCATGGGTGCAGATAGTCTGCTTGGGCGTGGAGATGGACTCTTTACTCCTCCAGGTGCTACAGGACTTGTGCGTATTCATGCTCCATGGAACACAGAGGAGGAGATAGATGAAATTGTAGCGTACATTAAAGCCCAAAGAGTACCAGAGTATGATGAGAGTTATTTGGTTGCTGGTGGTGCATCTGCAACAGGCGATAAGGACTCTTCGGAAATCGAACTGGACCCTCTCTATGAAGAGGCAAAACAGGTAGTGCTTAATGACAATAAAACCTCTATCTCCTACCTACAGCGTAAACTTCAAATAGGCTACAACCGCTCCGCCAATATTATAGACCAGCTTGAAGCCAAAGGTGTTTTGTCTGCTCCCAATGCCAAAGGAAATAGGGAGATTTTGTAACTATCCGATACATACAAAAACTCTCTTTTGCTCCTTTGCCTTATGGCAACAACTTCAAACCAATTTTTTGTTAATATCACTTTTACAAACTAACTATAACAGGAGACCATTATGGCCTTATTAGAAGAATACAGAGCACATACAAAAGAGCGTGCAGCACTGGGTGTTCCACCCCTACCACTTACAGCAGAGCAAGCAGCTCAGTTGGTAGAGTTACTGAAAGCTAAGCCAATTGAAGAAGCTGATTATCTTATGGAGCTTTTTACACAGCATGTACCAGCAGGTGTTGATGATGCAGCGTATGTAAAGGCAGCCTTTTTAAATGACATTGTTCAGGGAAATACCTCTTGTGAAGTAATTGATGCTAAAAAAGCAGTTGAGATTTTAGGAACCATGCTTGGTGGATTTAACGTTGCACCACTAGTTGAAGCACTTAAATTAGATGACAAAGAGGTAGCTCAAGCAGCAGCTAATGAGCTTAAAAACACACTTCTTGTTTATGACTCATTTAACGATGTTAAAACGCTTATGGATGAGGGAAATGAGTTAGCTAAAGAGGTTATTGAGTCTTGGGCAGATGCTGAGTGGTTTAAAAACAAAGAGCCTCTAGCTGAGGAGATAAAATTAACTGTCTACAAAGTTCCAGGTGAGACAAATACAGATGACCTCTCTCCAGCATCAGAAGCATTTACAAGAGCAGATATTCCACTTCATGCTAACTCTTTCTTGGTTAATAGAATGGAGAAACCACTTGAAACTATGGCAGAGCTAAAAGAGAAAAATGGTCTTCCTCTAGCTTATGTTGGTGATGTTGTAGGAACAGGGTCTTCAAGAAAATCAGGAATTAACTCTGTTCAGTGGCA
>JALVXW010000105.1 GCA_027038155.1 Sulfurovum sp. | reverse complement strand
TCAATAGAACGGTGAGAGATGTTATCGCAATCTATAAAAAGTGCTATATGGTCCTCTTTTTTTGTCATTGTTATCTCTTTAATCTATATGTAGTACAGAATAGACAGGGGTTTTAAATGTATCTCTGGCTTTTAAGAAGTCCAACTCCATAATAAAACATGCCTCAACACACTTGGCACCTACTCTGTCTATAAGGTTGGCTGCTGCTTTGGCTGTGCCTCCAGTGGCTATGAGGTCATCTATAAGCAAGACTTTTGCACCTTCTGTCTCTCCAAAAGCATCGATGTGTATCTCTACTTCATCAAAACCATACTCAAGAGCGTATTTTTCGGCAACTGTGGTGTAGGGGAGTTTCCCTTTTTTTCGTACAGGAACAAATCCTACTTTTAGCCTGTCTGCCAAGATGCTTCCAAAGATAAACCCACGTGCATCAATACCAGCAATGTAGTCTAAATCATACGCTTTGTATCGCTCTTCAAGGTGTGTCATGAGTGTATTAAGTGCTTTTGGATTTGAAAGCAGGGTAGTGATGTCTTTAAAGATAATGCCAGGTTTTGGAAAATCTGGGATATCTCTAATACTCTTTAGGAGAATCTGTTGGTCTTGTTCTGAAATTGTTTGCATATGACACCCTTAACCCAAATTTGCACCAAAGGTACACCCTTCTATTTTGGCTACACGTCCAGCATGTCTGCCACCCTCAAACTCGGTAGAGGCAAATGTTTCTATCATATCTTCTATAACCCCTTTACCTACCACACGTTCACCAAAACACAAGATGTTCGCATCGTTGTGTTGGCGTGTAAGTTTGGCTGTGTAGGTGTCGTGACACAGTGCAGCACGAATACCAGGTATTTTATTGGCCGCAATGCTTATGCCAATACCTGTACCACAAATGAGTATGCCAAAACTCCCTTCGTCTGCCAAAACAGACTTTGCACATTTTTTGGCAAAGTCTGGGTAGTCCACTCTGTCAGCAGAGTCTGGTCCAAGGTCAATGATTTCATGACCCAATTCTCGTACAAAATCTTTTACATATGCTTTGAGTGCATACCCCGCATGGTCTGTGGCGATATAAAATTTTTTTGACATACGTTTTCTCCTTTATTCTATGGGTGCTTCATACTCTATGGAATCAACACGTCTTCCTACACGCCCCCAGCGTACAGTGTAGCGTTGTCTGTTCCACAGTGCTTCACATGCTTTGGAAGCTATATCTATATCTGGACAGACACGATGTAGTTTATCGTGGTCTTTACCACCACCATTTCCATTCATCACCTGATCGTATGAACGAAACTCAATACTCATGTAAATCAACCAAGGTTTACCTACAATGAGTGAGTAGGGTACCGAACCCCAAAAACGGCTATCGTTTGAGTTGTCACGGTTATCCCCTATCATGTAGTAGTGGTCTGGCTCTACTTTTTTATAAAAGAGCGTTCTGCCTAGTTCTTCTACTTTAATAGGTGTAACATCTATCTCTTTGTTGTATTGATAATATTGTGTCAAGAGTAAGAATGAGTTGCCTGGATACTCAGGCTTGTACTGAATTCCTGGATATTTTGTCATATAGGGGTTGACTGCCCAGAGTTTCCCCATTAGTGTAACAATCTTAGCTTTGGGGTAGGCTGCTTTGATGCTGGCTTCATCCTCCATATCATGAAAGTGAATGTAGAGTTTTTTATCTTCATAGAGTATCTCGTCCCCACCTACTGCCACACAACGCTTGACAAAGTGGATTTTAGGGGTTTTGGGATTGCGGAAGATAACAATATCTTCTCTTTTTGGACGAGGTCCTTCAATAAGGTGACCGTTACCATTAAAGTCTGGAAGTATGGGTATCTCCAGCCAAGGTAGATGTGGTGTAGGGATACCATAGCTGAATTTTTTGGCAAAGAGAAAATCACCAATGAGTTGTGTACGCTTCATAGAGCCTGAAGGGATAACAAAAGATTGTGCCACAAAAAAGATAAGAAACAATACAATAATAATGGTACCAGTCCAGGTACCTGCAAAATAGCCAAAGGCAGATAGAAATTTTTTAAATTTATTCATTATGCTCTTGCCTTTGCCGCTTTAAGTGTATTTGAAAGGAGCATAGCAATGGTCATTGGGCCAACCCCCCCTGGAACAGGAGTGATGTACGCACACTTTTTGCTGACATTGGCAAAGTCCACATCTCCTACAAGTGAACCGTCTTCTATACGGTTGATACCTATATCTATCACAATCGCCCCCTCTTTAATCATCTCCTCTTTAATGAGAGCAGGTACACCAACTCCCACAATAACAATATCGGCTCTACGTGTATGCGCACTAAGGTCTTTGGTATAGATGTGTGTGACGGTAACGGTTGCATTGGCATTTAGTAAAAGTGCAGCCATAGGTTTACCTACAATGTTGCTAGCACCCACCACGCAGACATCTTTGCCTTCTAATTCAATGTTGTACTCTTCAAACATCTTCATGACACCCAGTGGTGTGCAGGCGACAAAACTGTCAAGATTGGTAACCAATCGCCCTACATTATAGGCATGAAACCCATCTACATCTTTTTTGGGGTCAATGACCTCTAGAATTTTATCGGTATCTACATGTTTGGGCAGTGGTAGTTGTACCAAAATACCATCTATACGAGGGTTGTTGTTCATCATCTCTATCGTTGCGATGATTTCATCTTGACTAATTGTATCTGGCATATTGTGTGTAATAGAGTAAAACCCTACTTTTTCACACGCTTTTGCTTTCATTTTGACATAAGCATGACTGGCTGGGTCATCTCCAATGAGTATTACTGCGAGTCCTGGAACAATGTTTTTTTCTTGTTTAAGTTGTTCAACTTCTGCTGCCACATTTGTCTGTATTTTGTTTGCGAGAGATTTTCCATCAATGAGTTGCATGCGCACTGCCCTAATTATTTTTAAGGTATTATAGCAAAATTAGTTTATGGAGAGTAAATAATGAAAATATTAGGATACTTTCTTCTACCATTACTCTTATGGTCTCAAGAAGATTTTATATCAGATTATGAATATGGAGAGATGCTCTATGCCAATCCCAGAGGTGTAAGTTGTGCCCAGTGCCATGGTAAAAGTGGTGAAGGCAGGGTGATTGTGGAGTATAGAGACATCCATGGAAAACAGGCA
>JALVXW010000104.1 GCA_027038155.1 Sulfurovum sp. | reverse complement strand
GCATGGTCGAAGAAGCTTAGTTGCATTGATATTTCCTTAATAGATATTTGTTGCTCTTGATATATCTATTTTACCATTTTTTTGGTTTAAGGTGGTTTGGGTGGGGGTTAATCAGAGGGTTCAATTATATCCTATATTTAAAAGATTGAAGAGAAGAGATAAAAAAGTAAAGTTGATCACTGATTTGCTACACTGGTTCAGTGATCGAAACACTCGATTCATTCAGGTACCGATAGGTACTAAATTCAACAGAACATTAACATTATAGACCTTAATTAGATCTAAATAGGAGTACATATTGTGACCTGTAGATGTCAGCCAAATTGTCAGTAAGTAACGCCCATTATCTACTGACATTTATATTTTTTTAGATACAATAAACCCTAACAAAGCCCTATATTACGGGGGTTAGAGCTATTTCTTTGCTAGCCATCCGATGGGTTCGAATCCCCCTCTCCCGGCCATACATTTTACAACCCAAATTAACCCCCTTAAATACGAGCTTTCAGAGACTTTTAGAAAAACAAAAATAATTTTAGTCATCTATTAGTTACCTAAAAAATATAGTGTTTTTTAAAGATAAATGATGTGCTGGAGCTTGAAAAATTAAATAAGATTATTGAAGATTAGTAGTTAAGATTTTACATAAACTTGGAGCTTTCTGTAGGGTGAGTCACGCCCATCATGTAGGGTAATTTTGCTTGTTTCCTTATTCCCATGTTGCAAGACTGTGTTCTTGTACAATCTCGCAACGTGGGAATGAGGAATGATATAGAGGTAGGATTTGGTGTGAAGATTCCTCTTTGGTTGTTTGGGTTTTTGTATTAGAATAGATAGGTTCAATTATAAAAGTTGTAGATGTTAGCAATATTTGGTTAAAATTGAACCAATATATTTGAGAGGAAAAATTTTGGAACTTTTTGGAACAGATGGGGTGCGTGGTAAGGCAGGTAAAAAGGTATCGGCATTTAATGCGATGCGTTTGGCGATGGCAACAGGAATTTACTTTAAGCAGTCTGCCAAAACCAATAAAATTTTGGTTGGTAAAGATACTAGACGTAGTGGATATATGATAGAAAATGCCATTGTCTCTGGGCTGACTGCTGTAGGGTTTGATGTGATACAGATAGGGCCTATGCCTACGCCTGCTATCGCTTTTTTGACCGAAAATATGCGTTGTGATGCAGGGATTATGATATCGGCTTCACATAACCCCTTTTATGACAATGGTATCAAGTTTTTTGACGCAGAGGGAAATAAGCTCAATCGCGACAAAGAGCTGGAGATAGAAAAAATACTTAAAGATGAAAGTGCGATAACTTCTGCACAGGCAACCGATAAAGCTATTGGTAAATCTAAGCGTATTGATGATGTGATTGGTCGGTATATTGTACACATAAAAAACTCTTTTCCCAAAGGGCTTACGTTGGCAGGCAAAAGGGTCGTGATAGATTGTGCCAATGGGGCAGGCTACATTGTGGGACCGACCATACTACAAGAGCTGGGTGCAGATGTGGTAGTCATAGGTGATAAGCCTAATGGCTTTAATATCAATGAGGGTTGTGGGGCGATGCACCCTGAATATTTGGCAAAAGCAGTATTGGACTCACGTGCAGATGTGGGGATAGCACTTGATGGAGATGCTGACAGGCTGGTAATGGTTGATGAGTGCGGTGAAGTAATAGATGGTGATAAGCTCATGGCAGTTCTTGCAGTGCATCTTAAAAATCAAGGTACACTCAAAGGTGAAGGTATGGTGGCAACCGTGATGAGCAATCAAGGGCTTGATGAGTATTTGAAAAAGCAAGGTTTGCACCTGTATCGTTCGGCGGTGGGTGATAAAAATGTTGTAGAGATGATGCAGAAAAAAGGGATAAACTTTGGTGGAGAACAGAGTGGGCATGTGATATTCTCTGATTATGCAAAGACAGGAGATGGTATCTCCTCAGCACTACAGGCATTGGCCTACTTGGTCTCTACGGGCAAAAAGGCGAGTGAAGTCTTTAACCCCTATCACTCTTATCCTCAGATGCTTGTAAATTTGTTGGTAGATGAAAAACGTGACTTTGAGACTATTGAAGGTTTAGATATTCTCAAAAATAAAGTCAAAGAGGCAGGAATGAGACACCTCTTTAGGTACTCAGGCACAGAAAACAAAATACGTCTGTTGCTTGAAGGAGAAGACGAAGAGGCACTTGAAGCGATGATGGAGGAGTGTAAAGCCTTTTTCAAAGGGGCTTTGGCCTAATGAGGGTATTTGCTATCTTTTTTTTGGTACTTTTGGGTACGTTTATCATTGATTACAATATCAAAACACTCTTTGTTGAGGGCTATTATAGAGCAGGGGAGTGCATTGACTTAGAGCTACACTACAACAAGGGTGTGGCTTTTTCTATGTTGGCATTTTTGGGCCCTTATTTGAAATGGATACAGGCTACACTGGTTGCGGGGATGTTGTTTTATATCTTTAAAGAGGGGTATATCAAAAAGTATGCGTTTGCTTTGGGACTCATCATTGGTGGGGCATTGGGCAATGTCTATGACCGTTTTGTCCATGAGGGCGTGGTGGACTATGTGGCATGGCACTGTGGGTTTAACTATGCGGTGTTTAATTTTGCCGATGTGGCGATAGATGTTGGAGTAATATGGCTTTTGGTACAACTCTATTTCTTCTCTAAACCGTGTGCTTCATGAAACATATTTTTCTTTTTGCACTTTTTTTCTGTGTAGCGTATGGGGGTATTCGCAAGGTTAATATTGTGCCGTCTTCTTATACGCATACACCTATTAAGATACTTGACCAAAGAGAGCTAGCTTTTTCACACATTAATGGTGTCAAGTTTGCAGAACTCTCCGATGTTGCCTATGAGGCTAAAACGCATACGCTTTATGGGGTGAGTGACAAAGGGATACTCTATTGTTTTGATGCAAAGTTTGGTCAAACCATAGAGAGGCTTGTTCCTCTGCGTGCAGTGAAACTTACCAATAAAAAAGCCAAACGTTTTAAAAAATGGAAACGTGACAGTGAGGGGTTGGCGTTGGATGATAAGGGTAGATTATTTATCTCTTTTGAGGGGAAGGCAAAGGTAGCATGGTTTCATAAAAATAGCCACTCTTTTGCCAGACTTATTCGTAAAGAGCGTATTCCCAGGG
>JALVXW010000103.1 GCA_027038155.1 Sulfurovum sp. | reverse complement strand
AACTCTACAAAGTTTATACTCCCATCGGTACGGGTTTTGAGCCAGTGGTAACTTGACACCTCTGGATGCTGTGAGACAATCTCACCAATTTTGGCAACCACCTCTGCATCCAGTGCTTTGTCCAGCAGTATCTCTATCCCCTCTTCTATAATCTCATATGCCGAATAGATAATATAAATCCCAATACCCAACCCAAAAAGTGCATCAATACTGTCAACACCTGTTAAATAAACCAACCCAAGTGCCACAAGCACCGCAGCATTGGACCATAGGTCTGTTTGGTAGTGCAACGCATCTGCTTTTATCACCACATTTTCTGTCTCTTTGGCTACTTTCAATAAATATTGAACCAAAAAATAGGTTATCACAATAGAAAAAATCATAACCAGAATAGAGGGGGTAAGCAAAGAGGTAGTACTCCCATTATTAAACTTTTTGAGTGCTTCATAGATAATATAGAGCCCTGAGACGGTAATCACCGTACCCTCTATGACTGCCGCAATGGCCTGAATTTTACCTTTGCCATACTGATAGTTCTCATTTGGGTTCTCTTCTGATTTTTTGATAGCAAAAAAGTTAAAAATAGAGACCAACGTATCCAACAGGGAGTCAATCGCTGAAGCCAGCACAGCTACAGAGCCGCTAGAGATTCCTATGGCTAATTTTACAATAACAAGCAGTGTTGCCATGGAGCTAGAGACAATGGTTGCTTTTTTTTGTGGAGAGAGTAAAGAGGTTTGCACGAACATATCCTAAACTATAAATTAAATAAGATTATATCATAAATCGCCTATTCAACTATTATTTTATTGCGTCCTGTACGCTTTGCCCGATAAAGAGCATTGTCTGCACGTTTTACAATACTGTCTATATCTTTATCTTCTATCCTAAATTCTGATATACCTATACTAAGCGTTACTTTTGTCTTTGGATCTATAGGATAACCCTCTTCCATATTTTTACGAATAGCCTCACACAAGTCATAGGCATCATCCAAAGAGGTATCTAGCATAACTATCAAAAACTCCTCTCCACCAAAACGTATCAATATATCATCTCTCTTTAGATTCTGACGTATTATCTCTACAGATTTCTTAATCACCTTGTCGCCTATATCGTGCCCATAGGTATCATTAATATTTTTAAACTTATCAATATCCAACATCGCTATGGAGATTGGCGTATTCTCTTTTTTAGAGATTGCCAATATCTGCTGAGAGACATCAAAAAAGTAGCGTCTATTATAGATACCCGTCATGGGGTCGGTATTGGCAGCAAGTAGAAGTTTGTCATTAAGATGTGTCAACTCCTTAGTACGTGCTTCTACCTTATCTTCTAGTTCATGATTGAGTTTTTCAAGAGCTGCTGTCTTCTCTCTAACCAACTTACGCAGACGCAGATTAAAAAGAGTAATTACAAATGTTACAAAGAGTATAAAAGCAAATATCGAACCTATCAAAAGCCAATTTGTCTTCTCTTGAGACTCATTCATCCATCGTTTTCTAATTACTTTTTGTTTCGCCTCAGAGAGATGCTTAATACTCTTATTTAAAATATTAGCCAAGATAAAATACTCTTTTTTAACACCCATCCGAAGCTCTCTAGGCTCTCTATCTACATTGATATTAGACATATAGATATTGGTTATAAAATGCTCTTCCAAATGGTAACGTGCAGAGGGGCTATCTCCGATAAACGCATCGCTCTCACCTATAGAGACGGAATAGAGACACTCTGTTATACTCTTCTTTTCAATTACCTCTATAGAGGGATAGTGTTTCTTTACCCACTCCGTAACCGCATACCCTTGCACCAAAGCAACTTTTTTATGCATTAAATCTTTCATGGTATGTACAGGTGCACTATCATCACGAACAAAAAAATACTCTTTCATCTGTAAATAGGGTGCAGTATAGTAGAGATATTTCGCTCGCTCTTTGGTGTAGTAGAGTCCATTGAGCAGGTCACATTTTCCTGATTTTACATCTTTGAGTATATCTTCCCATTTTCCATAAGGAATATATGCAATATGCAAGCCAACATTTTTTGCTAATTCATCAGAATAATCTTTGGAGAGCCCCACTATTTTACCCTCTCCGCTTATGTAACTAAAGGGTGCCCAGTCAGTCTCTACACAGGCTTTTATCGTGGGATGCTTAGAGATCCATTGGCGTTCACTAGGCTTTAAAAATGCAGCCTCCAAAGCCAATATATTTTGAGAAATAAAGAGAAGCAGCCCTATAAAAAACAACATCTGTTTAATACAAGACATACCTTCTCCTCTTTAATTTTATGTAGAGTATAGCATAAAAAAGATAATTAAATCGCTTTTGTAGCCAAAGATGCCACACGCGAAGCAAATGCTCCCTTGTCTTTAGGCTCTAATCCTTCAGAGAGTTTTGCCGCATCCAACAGTATCCACGACAAGTCATCAAAGAGTGCTTTATCTTCTAGTCCATCAAGCTTTTTAATCATCTCATGCTCTGGATTTATCTCCAAAATAAGTGGTGTCTCAGGCACCTCCTGCCCCATCTGTGCAAACATCGCTGCCATACCTGCCATTGGGTCAGATGGGTCTTTTATGACACAAGATGGACTTGTCGTAAGACGTGTTGTTGTTTTTACCTCTTTGACTGCATCTCCTAATGCCTCTTTAATTTTATCAGTTAAAGGTTTGAACTCTTTTGCTACCTCCTCTTTCTCTTCCTCTGTTTTAGAGTCAGGTGCATCTATTGTGGTAATATCTTTAAGTGTCCACTCCTTATAGCTTCCAATCATAGGGGTTACAATGTTATCTACCTCTTTATCATCCATAATAAGCACTTCAATATTTGCTTTTTTATAGGCTTCAAGCAGTGGAGAGTTTCTAAGTACTTTTTCATCTTCACCCACAATATAATAAATCTCTTTCTTCTCAGAGTCACCACGACTAATGTACTCTTCCAAACCTACAAGCCCCTCTTGTGCGGATGATTTATACTTCACAATATCAAGTAACAACTCTTTATTTATATAGTCTGTGTAAATTCCCTCTTTGATTACACGATTATATTGTGCCACAAACGTATCTGCATCTTCTCCTTTAAGCTTCTTAATCGCTTGAAGAATTTTTTTCGTTGAGTTCTGCTTAATGTTTGCCAAAATTTTATTCTCTTGTAGCAACTCACGACTTACATTTAGTGGTAGATCTTCGGAGTCTATAATCCCTCTTACAAAACGTAAATATGGTGGCAACAACTCTTTGTCATCATCGGTAATAAAGACACGCTTGACATAGAGTTTCACCCCTGGGGTATAATCTGCTCTATACATATCCATAGGGGCAGTTTTAGGAATATAAAAGAGTGTCGTAAACTCTTGTGCTCCTTCTACTTTGTTGTGCAGATAGGTAAGTGGCTCCTCACTGTCGTGTCCTATGGTTTTATAGAACTCTATATAATCCTCTTTTTTAAGTTCTGATTTAGGAAGTGTCCAGAGTGCAGTAGCAGCATTGATTTGCTCGGATTTTTGGACTTTTTTCTCTTTTTTATCCTCTCCCTCTCCTTCATACTCAACATCTTCATAGTTAAGCATAATAGGATAAGCAATATGATTAGAGTATTTTTTAACAACCTCTTGCGTACGCCACTTATCCAGGAACTCTTTTTCATCCTCTTTAAGTTTGATATAAATAACAGTACCATGAGACTCTTTGGTCACTGGTTTGACCTCATACTCTCCTGTCCCATCTGTAGAGAACATGTAGGCTTGCTCTTCACCTGCTTTTTTAGAGATAACGTCTACTTTGTCAGCCACCATAAATACCGAGTAGAACCCTACCCCAAATTGACCAATAAGATTGGAATCTTTTTTTGCATCACCTGTAAGATTTTCCATAAATGCTTTGGTACCAGACTTTGCAATCGTTCCCAAATGATCCATAAGGTCTTGCTCGTTCATACCAATACCATTGTCACCAATCGTTAAAGAGCCATCCTCCTTATCAAGCTTGATAGTGATTTTTCCAGACCATGCCTCTTCTTTAAACTTCTCATCTGTTAAAGACAAATAATTAAATTTATCCAGTGCATCACTTGCATTAGATACAAGTTCACGTATAAATATCTCTTTATTTGAGTAAAGAGAGTGTGTCATGAGCTTTAAAAGTTGCCCGATTTCTGTTTGAAACTGATGTTTTGCCATTGTGTTTCTCCTGTCATAGATTTTATTTTGTGGGATTATATACTATTTTGATAAATATTTCAAGTTTTCTTGTAAGATAGTTTAGTCAAAGTGACTAAACTCTAGTAGGAGAGCATAAAGAGAGCCTCTAACAATCGGTAATACCCACCATGGGCTTTGTAAATATGAAATTGTGCAAGAGATTTATGAGTTCTAGCTATAGGTAGGATTGCATTTACAAAACCTACCCTTTGGGTATTTCTAGCTTTTGTCTAGGCTGGGCACTTTTTAAAACCCCAAAGCATACTACTCCCACTCAATGGTAGCTGGTGGCTTGGAAGATATATCATAAACCACACGGTTAATCCCATCAATCTCATTGATAATTCTACGACTCATCCCCTCTAATACATCATGTGGTACATGGGCAAACGTAGCAGTCATACCATCAACAGACTCTACCATACGGATACATACCGTGTTGTCATAGGTGCGGTTATCTCCCATCACACCCACAGACTGCACATTCAGAAGCACCGTAAAGGCTTGCCAGACTTTATCGTAGTAACCTGTGGCTTTTAACTCCTCTTGCATAATGGCATCAGACTCTCTAATGAGGTGTAGTCCCTCTTGTGTTACCGCACCCATTGTTCTAATGGCAAGTCCAGGCCCAGGGAAGGGGTGGCGTCCTATCATATCTTTAGGCAGCCCCAGTTCAAGTCCTAGTTTACGTACCTCATCTTTAAAGATTTCTCGCAAAGGCTCTACAAGCTCAAAGGTCATCCAGTCAGGAAGTCCACCCACATTATGGTGAGACTTAATGGTTTTTGATGGCCCTTTAACGGAAACTGACTCAATCACATCGGTATAGAGCGTCCCTTGTGCCAAAAAGGCAACATCAGTATGTTTTTTTGCCTCTTTGTCAAATACCTCTATAAACTTCTCACCAATAGCCTTACGTTTTTGCTCTGGATCAGAGACACCCTCAAGAGCCTCCATAAACTCTTTTTTGGCATCAATGGTAATCAGTGGAATATCAAGTAGCTTAAACATATTTTGTACATCTTCTGCCTCATTTTTACGAAGCAATCCTTGGTCAACAAAGACACAGATAAGCTGCTCTTTTGGCAGTGCCTCATTGAGCATAGCTGCTACTACAGAAGAGTCAACACCACCACTTACCCCACAAAGGACTTTTTTGTCACCTACTTGTGCCTGTATCTGTGCTATCTTCTCTTTGGCAAAGCTTCCCATGTTCCATGTACTCTCACACCCACAGATATGTTTGGCAAAGTTTTTAAGCAGTTTTGTGCCCTCTACAGAGTGGTGTACCTCTGGGTGAAACTGAAAGGCATAAATCTTTTTCTCCACATTGGCAATGGCTGCATAGGGTGAGTTCTCTGAAGTTCCTATGACTTCAAAGCCATCAGGAATACGCTCTGCTCTGTCACCATGACTCATCCAAACCGTCTCGTTGTTTGTCATCCCTGCAAAAATAGCCGCATTGGTAATGCTTAGTTGTGCCTTACCATACTCATGGTGGTCAGCGGCAACTACCTCTCCACCAAAATGTTGTGTAATCAGCTGCATTCCATAACAGATACCCATAATAGGCAATCCTAAATCCCAAATACCCTCATCTGGTTTATAGGCATCTTCGGCATAGACTGATGCAGGACCACCTGAGAGTATCATCCCTTGTGGTTTTCTTGCTTTAATATCTTCTATCTTTTCACGGTAAGGCACAACTTCAGTATAGACTCCAGACTCTCTTAGTTTACGAGCAATGAGTTGTGTATATTGTGAGCCAAAGTCTAAAACTAAAATAGGTACTTGTTTCATAGATAAAATCCTTCTGTTTGTATGAATAAATCTTCTTATGGGAACCTCTAAAAATAGGTGATGCCCACAACATCTCTAGCTTTTCTCTAGGCTAGGCACTCTTTTGAAACCCTAGCCGTAGCTAAGGTGAAAAAGAGTAACAACGCATAGAGGAAAGCTAGAGATGCCCAAAGGGTGGGCTTTGCAAACGCAATCTTGCACAAGATATTTACTTCGTCTTAGCTATGGCTAGGACTCATAAATCTCTTGCACAATCTTACATTTGCAAAACCCATTGTGGGTATCACCTATTATTAGAGGTTCCCTTGTGAAAACTTAGTTATACAAAATAGATTCACGGTGGGCTAAAAACCCACCCTACATATGGTGTGCCCCAATATGTAAAACTTCAAACTGGAAATACCATACAACAATAGAGACAATATACCCCACAAGTACCGTCCACGCATATTTCATATGTGAAGCAAAGGTGTAGATGCCGTGCATTTTACCCATCACACCCACACCTGCCGCAGAACCAAAAGAGATTAAACTTCCACCCACTCCTGCGGTCATTGTTACAAGCATCCATTGAGACTGAGCATCTGCACCCATGTCAGGGTTTGCTTTAAGTACGGCTGACATCACAGGTACGTTATCTACTATAGCAGAGAGAAACCCTACCCCTACATTCACAACCGTTGCACCAAACTGCTCATACAAAGAGGTAAAATACTCCAAAAAGCCTAAAAAGTGAAGCCCTCCAACTGCCGCTAAAATACCAAAGAAGAAAAGCAGTGTATCATTTTCTATTTTTGCTATCCACGAGAAGGCATTAAGCTCTGTTTCAGAGGGACCCATATTAATCTTATAGACATACATTTTGAGCAAAGCCAAACCAAACATCATACCCCACATCGCAGGAAGGTGCATCACTTGATGAGAGAGTACTGCCAAAGCAATCGTCACCGCAAAAAGAGCAATAATCACTTTACCTCCCTCTTGAATTTCTGCTTTTTTCTCTTCAGCATTAAACGGTGGCTCTCCTGCTGGTACAAAACGAGAGAGTAAAAATGCTGTAATCCCCCAACCCATAATCGCTGCAGGAAAAAGAAACAAGAACTCTGTAAAGCTCCCTTTGCCATCTACCCATACCATCAAAGTAGTAATATCGCCAAAAGGTGACCACGCTCCACCCGCATTGGCAGCAACAACGATGTTGATAGCCCCTGGTACCAAAAATGATTTGTTCTCTTTGTCAATAGTTAGCAATACTGTAGAGAGAATAAGTGCCGTTGTAAGGTTATCTGCCACAGGGGAGATAAAAAACGCCAACAATCCTGTTACCCAAAAGAGTTTTTTATAGGTATATCCTTTAGAGACAAGGTTGTAACGCAGTGCAGAGAAGACCCCTCTGTCTATCATCGCTTCAATATAGGTCATCGCCACCATCAAGAAGAAGAAAATCCCTGCTATCTCAACAATAAGATGTTCAACTTCTCTCTCTAGTCCATGCCCATCAAGTCCATTGAGTGAAAAGTAAAGCCCGATAAGCATAAAGATACCTGTCCCTGCAAGCAGGGCTGGTTTGGCTTTGTTAATATGGTATTTGTCTTCTGTAGCGATAAAATAGTATCCTACCACAAAAATAATAAGTGAGACTATCCCTACCCATGTGGTGGTTAAATGTAATTGATCGTGCATCGTGTTCCTTGTCGTTAATTTTCTATATAATGTGAGCCCAAAGACTCTTTTCTGGCAAGTGCGGCATCTACTATTGCCGAAGCAGTATTGAGACGAAGCTGAAGCAAGCGTCCTATCTCTTGATTTTTCATATCATAGATGAGATTTTTTGCCTCATGCAACCCTTTGGTTGTTCTAATGATCCCTATATCTTCCCACATCACCTGACGTAGCTTTTGTTTATAGATTTTATCATTTTCTTTGTGCAGAATATTACCGTAATCTTTCTCAAAAGTAGGTGTACGTACCACCTGATGCTCTTTGCCCAAAAGATGCTCTACTGCACGCTTGGCAAAAACAACCCCTTCAAGCAACGAATTAGATGCCAAACGATTCGCCCCATGCACCCCTGTACGTGCTGCTTCACCTATTACATAGAGTCCCTCCATTCCAGGAATACAACCATTGGTATCACACTTGATACCTCCATTGGCATAGTGAAATGCTGGGGAGATAGGAGCTTTATCTTGCGGGAAATGATAGCCTAAAGCCGAAAAGGTACGTGTAATGTTAGGGAAACGATGCTCAAACCACGCCTCTTCAAACATAGAGAAGTCCAAATACGCCTGTTTGCCTGTTTTGCGTTTGTAGTCAAAGATACCACGTGCCACAATATCTCGTGATGCCAACTCTCCACGCTTGTCATAGTCAAACAAAAAGCGTCTGCCTTCATCATCTACCACATGTGCCCCCTCACCTCTAAGGGCTTCGGTCAACAACAGTTTTCGTGCAAAGGGCGTATCAACAAAAACTGTCGGGTGAAACTGCATAAACTCCATATCTGCAAGCTCAATACCCTTCTCTACACAAATACCATGAATATCAGCCGATACTGTCCGAGAGTTGGTATTATATGCATAGAGCGACCCTATCCCCCCACTTGCGATAATCACATCATCTGCATAGATAGTCGTAGGTTCGTAGTTCACTGTAGCTTTGACACCATAACAGCGTCCATTCTCTATCAGCAAATCATAGACCAGTGTGTTTTTCTGAAGTTGATGCCTGTTTTGCACCATCATAAAGTAGTGCATGTATCGCCCTGTAGCATCTCCACCAGCATGCACAATACGCTCTACCGAGTGGGCTGCCTCTTTGGTATAGAGGATATTCCCCTCTTTATCTTTGTCAAACTCCATCCCTCTGGCAATAATATCTTCTGTGGTTTCAAGTGAAGTACGTGAGAGTATCTCTACGGCCTCTTTATTATTATGGTAAGCACCTGCTGCCAATGTATCCTCCACATGCAAAGGAATATCCGCCTCATTGAGTGCAGTCACCATACCTCCTTGGGCATAAAAGGTATTACACTCCCATGGAATATCTTTACACACCACAAGCACCTTTTTCTCTTTGGGCAGATTCATCGCTGCGTAGAGCCCTGCAATACCTGCACCTATAATGAGCACATCATATTTATCCAAAAGTATCCTTTATTTTTTTACTTCCTGTTTGGTATCATCTACATATACAGGGTTTGTCTTGTAGCCGCATCCTGTTAAGATGACACAGCAAATTGATGCTATAATTACTTTATGAAAAAAGCCAGTACGATTTTGTCTCATTTATCTTCTCTTCCTCAGTTTAAAGTGTTAAAGCAACAGGAGTGCTACAGTAAATACATCAGGCTTCTCTCTCCCAAATGGCAAAAAGCGGTTGCTTTTCTCTACATTAAAGAGGAGACCCTTTTTATAGCAGTCACACATCCTAGCTTTAAAATGGAGCTTAATTATAATAGAGATTTGTTAAAAAGCCTATTAACCCAGCTCAATACCTATGATAGTCACTGCAAAACGATGACCGCCTCTAAGGTTGCTATCTTCCACAGCAAATACTACCCTGTCCAAAAAGAGTCCCCCTCCACAGTACCTTTTTATGACGAGTGTGCCTCTGGCAACTTTGCAGTACAGACACAAGACAGTGACCTCAAAGCACAATTTGAACAGATTAAAGAGCGTATCTCTTGCAACAAGTAATCAAAAACCTCCCCGCATCGGCAGGAGTCTATCAATATTTTGATGAAAAAGGGAAACTTCTCTATGTCGGTAAAGCTAAAAATCTTAAAAACAGAGTCAAATCCTACTGGCGTTTCACACCCACTTTTTTACCCAACCCTGCACAAAGTCCACGCATCATCAAGATGCTTCATGAGGCTGCAACACTGGAGTATATCGTTGTAGAGAGTGAAGAGGATGCCCTCATCCTGGAAAACTCTCTTATTAAACAGCTCAAACCCAAATACAATATTTTACTGCGTGATGACAAAACCTACCCCTATATCTATATAGACGAGTCTGTTGAGTATCCTCGTTTTGAGATTACACGCAAAGTGATTAAGGGTAAACATATCACCTACTATGGCCCCTTTCCTACAGGAGGACGTGCCCTGCTTGATGCACTCTATGAGGTCTATCCTTTGGTGCAAAAAAAGTCCTGTTTACGTGAGGGAAAGGCCTGTCTTTTTTACCAAATCAACAAATGCCTGGCTCCGTGTGAAAAAAAAGTCACACCCGAAGCCTACGCTAAGCTTGTCAAGGAGGCTAAAACCTCTATCGTAAAACGCACACAGCTCATTCAAACCCTCAAAGAGAAGATGACCAATCTTGCCACACAAGAACGCTACGAAGAGGCAGCCTCCATAAGAGACAGCATAGCCTCCATAAAAAGCCTTACCCTCTCCTCAAATATTGATTTGGCCAACAACCTAAACTTAGATATTTTTGCCATACACAATGGTGATGAGCGTGGAGTCATTGTAAAGATGTTTATGCGTGGAGGCAAAATTATCTCTTCGGCATACAACTACTTTAGACACACACACATCTTTGATGAAAACGAGGCCTACAAACAGGCACTGTTGGAGTTCTATACAATTGATACCCCCCATATTGCCAAACAGATCCTCACCGCACACCCTTTTGAAGATGCAACACAGGTTGCCTCTTCGCTCTCTATACGTTTTGATAAAAAAATAGAGATACACACCCCCCAAAGAGGACAAAAAGCCAAACTCATCGCACTGGCACTCCAAAATGCCAAAGAGCTTCTACGTAAAAAGCAAGATGACAACATCATAGAACAAAAAGTAGCCGATCTGCTCAACCTTACCTCTATCCCCTACCGTGTAGAGAGCTTTGACAACTCACACATGATGGGCGCAGCCACTGTAGGAGCCATGGTAGTCTGGAGTGAAGGCAGATGGGAGAAATCTTCCTACAGACGTTATGCACTGCATGCTAAAGATGAGTATGCACAGATGAAGGAGCTTCTAAGCAGACGTATTGAGCGGTTTAAAGCATCACCTGCACCTGACTTATGGATACTTGATGGAGGAGCTGCCAACCTCAACCTTGCCCTGACACTCCTCAAAGAGGCACAGGTCAATCTTGATGTCATTGCCATTGCCAAAGAGAAACTTGACGCCAAAGCCCACCGTGCCAAAGGTGCAGCCAAAGATCTGCTCTACACCACAGAGGGAGTACTCGAACTCAAACCCACCGACAAACGCCTCCACTGGATACAACGCCAAAGAGATGAAGCCCACCGCTACGCCATTACCTACCATCAAAATAAAAAACGCAGAGAGGATACACAAATAGCACTACTTAACAAAAAAGGTATTGGCAAAGCAACCATAACCAAACTCATACACTATTTTGGTACATTTGAAGCGATAGAAAATGCCACATTTGAAGCATTGACCAACGTAACAAACAAGAAGATTGCAACAATTATTAAAAATAACAACCCATAATTTCATATTTTTTACTAAAAAAAGTATAATTCATTCTATTTTTAGTTTAATTATTATAGAGTTTTAGTATTAAGGTTATTAAGCTTATACTTTATAGAAAAAGGTGAAAAACAGATGAAAAGACCTGAACCCATTGATGAAGAGTATCTTTTTTCCGAAGGAGTCATCGTAAGTTCTACGGATTTAAAAGGTATCATTCGTTACGCCAATAGAAAATTTTGCGAAATCTCTGGGTACACCAAGCAAGAGCTTGAAGGCAAAAACCACAATATTGTCAGGCATCCTGATATGCCAAAGATAGCATTTCAGGAGCTTTGGGAGACAATACAGGCAGGTAAAGAGTGGACAGGTATCGTCAAAAATCTACGTAAAGATGGGCTCTACTATTGGGTATACTCACATATTGCCCCTGTCAAAGAGGAGGGTGTTATTGTGGGTTATACAGCAGCAAGAAGACCGGCTTCTCAAGCTGAAGTAGAAGAGGTGATTCCTCTCTATGCAGATTTAATTGAAAAAGAGAACAGCTAACAAACAAAGAAGGAGGCATTACAATTATGCACTACATACTAAACCAACACCATCAAATCATTGCCGCAGACAGTGATATATTAGCGTTGTGTGAGGCAAAACATTTGGATGATTTATTATTGCAAATCATTAAAAATGAGATACATTTTACCGATCTATCACCAGAGAGTATCGCTATCAAAACAGATACTACAGAACATATATTTTCAACAGAAAAAACTATACTCTCTAGCATGCTAGGAGAGATGACACTAATAACTCTATCTTCTCGTATTGCCAACAACAAAGAGGAAGAAGATATTTTCTCTACTTTGGAAGATACTCGCACAGATGACGAACCGCAATCCGAAACAGATGAAACATCCACAAAAGCAACAAGCTTAAATAGTATAGACAATAAAGACACAACAGAAGATACTGATACCATCCCAGCATTCCCTCTTCTTAAAGAAGATACTATAGAGAGTAACGTAGCAGATGCAACTGATGAGGTCTCAGAAGATACAACCAAAGCACTTGATACTCTATCGGAACTCTCTTTACTCAAAGAGGAGAGCGTAGAGAGCGATACAATAGATATAGGCGATGAGGGTTTAAAAGATACAAGCGAAGAGCTTAATGACACCCTTTCAGAACTCTCTTTACTTAAAGAAGAGGCGACCCAGAGTGATGCAATAGAGGCGACCGATAAAATTTCGGGAGAGACAACCGAAGTACTTGATGACACCTTATCCGAGCTCTCTTTGCTCAAAGAAGAGGTTGCCCAAAGTGATACAGCAGAAAACACAGATGAAATTTCGGAAGAGACAACTGAAGCACTTGATGACACCTTGTCTGAGATCTCTTTGCTCAAAGAAGAGGTTGACATAGAGGATACTTCAGAGGAGAACCTTGAAGAAGATATAACTATAGACATAGAGAAGATAAGCCAAACTATTGGTATCTCTACAGACGACTATAGACTCTTTTTTGATGAATTTATAGATA
>JALVXW010000102.1 GCA_027038155.1 Sulfurovum sp. | reverse complement strand
TTTCATGCACTACCAGTGTGGTAAGCCCTGCACCAAAACGTGCACTTGCCATCCCTGCGATGATCCCTGCACCCTCTTTCTCTCCACAAAAAACTGCAGCATGACCAAAGGTACCTTTGTGTGACACCTTCATCAAATCTCTACTGGGCAACAAGAGATCTTTTTTCTCTAAAACTCTTGCACTATGTTTGCTTCCTTGTATATAACCGTAGTGATGTACCCCCAAATCAACCCTTACAATTTTACCCACATACTCTTTGGCATAATCACCATAAAGAGCCTCTTTGTATGCACCCATTGTAACAGTAGTATCTGCATAAAAGGCTTGTGGTGTTGGATTTCCTTCTGCATCCAAGCCTGTAGGTATATCGCAAGCTACACAATAGGCATTTTGCATTTTCATCTCAACAAGTAGTTTTTGTGTCTCTTTGTTTAACGCCCTACAAAGCCCTGCTCCATAAATAGCATCTACAATAATATCTGCATTATCTACCTTAGCTACAACTTCAATATTAAGATTTTTTATACGTTCAAACTGTTTTTTTGCCATCACTGATTTTGTACCAAACGGTACATAAAGCTTTACTTTGTAAAAACCAAACAGCAATCGTGCCAAAGTAATACCATCTGCACCATTATTCCCAGGACCTGCAACAATCAAAACGGTTTTAATACTCTCTGGACTATCTGCATCTTCATATTTAGGAAATTTTTTAAAGATATGTTCTGCCATACCAAGTGCTGCATGCTCCATAAGAATATCTTCTGTTAACAAAAGTTCCTCATAACATCGCCTATCCATCGCATAACACTCTTTATATACATATTGCATAACATTACTCCTTTTGTATGGTAAATTTTAGCATAAATTCAAAAACTTTCGCTATAATCCCACCCATAATTTATCTCTTTTGGGCTAAACTCCCAAAAAATCTTGATAAGGAAGGGGGTGCTTTTTTATGCCAGGAATTAAACTAACTTCACGTGATTCATTTGATGATGCGTACAGAAAGTTCAAAAGACAATGCGACAGAAACCTCATCGTGACTGAAGCAAGAGCCAGACAATACTTTGAAACAGCAACTGAAAAGAGAAAAAAAGAGAAAATTGCAACACGCAAAAAAATTCTTAAAAAACTCTTTATGCTTAGAAGATATGAGTCTAGACTCTAATCAATCTTTGGCAGAGTCTCTACTCTGCTACTTAGCTTATACTCTCATAACCTTTTGAATATTTGATTTTATCAAAAATTACCCTTCCCTAATTTTTAGAATTGCAGAACTATGCAAAAATAAGAAAAAATAAAGAATATTTCGATATAATATGCCTCCAAAAATCTGTACAATATAGACCATATAAAAGTGTTTTTAAAACATTTTTATATGGTGTAACAACCAGATTCAATTCAAACTAATCCATGCAGATGGAAATACATTAAAGGAAAACAATTTGCCTACAATTAACCAATTGATTCGTAAAGAACGTAAAAAGCAAGTGAAAAAATCAAAATCACCTGCACTCGTGAAATGTCCTCAAAGAAGAGGTGTATGTACTAGAGTTTATACAACAACTCCAAAAAAACCTAACTCAGCTTTGAGAAAAGTTGCAAAAGTGAGACTTACATCAGGATTTGAAGTTATCTCATACATCGGTGGTGAAGGTCATAACCTTCAAGAGCACTCTATCGTACTTGTACGTGGGGGAAGAATTAAAGATTTACCTGGTGTGAAGTATCACATCGTTCGTGGTGCACTAGATGCGTCAGGAGTAAATGGTAGAACTGTTGCACGTTCTAAATATGGTACCAAAAAACCTAAAAAATAGTTATTAGAGAGCTATAAGACAGCATTGAGTATCAGTAAATAGACTGAGAAGAGATAAACAGAAATTCATTGAGAATTTTTGAGTAAATTTATAAAATTGAAGGAAAAACAATGAGAAGAAGAAAAGCTCCCGTTAGACCAGTACTGCCAGATCCGGTATATGGTTCTAAAGTATTAACAAAATTTATCAATGCAGTGATGTTAGATGGTAAAAAATCAGTAGCGCAAAAAGTAGTCTATGCAGCGTTAGAGAGAATTGAATCAAAATCTGGTGAAAAAGGTATTGAAATATTCAACAAAGCGATGGATAATGTCAAGCCTGTCATGGAAGTAAAATCTAGAAGAGTAGGTGGGGCAACCTATCAAGTACCAATCGAAGTAAGACCTGTAAGACAACAGTCTTTAGGGATTAGATGGATTGTTGATGCTGCTAGAAAAAGAAATGAAAGAACAATGATGGAGCGTTTAAGTAATGAACTTATGGACGCTGCAACTGAAAAAGGTGCTGCTTTCAAGAAGAAAGAAGATACTTATAAGATGGCAGAAGCAAATAAAGCATTTGCTCACTACAGATGGTAAGGAACTAAGTCATGGCAAGAACACATAAGCTTGAAGACGTAAGAAACATCGGTATTGCTGCACACATTGATGCAGGAAAAACAACAACTACAGAGAGAATTCTTTTCTATACAGGTGTAGAGCATAAAATCGGTGAAGTTCACGATGGTGCAGCAACTATGGACTGGATGGAGCAAGAGCAAGAGAGAGGTATTACTATTACCTCTGCTGCTACTACTTGTGAGTGGTTAGGTAAACAGATTAATATTATTGACACTCCTGGTCACGTTGACTTTACTATTGAAGTTGAGCGTTCTATGAGAGTACTTGATGGTGCAGTTTCAGTATTTTGTGCTGTTGGTGGGGTTCAGCCACAATCAGAGACTGTATGGAGACAAAGAAACCGTTATGGTGTACCGTCACTTGTATTTGTTAATAAAATGGACAGAACTGGTGCTGATTTCTTAGAAGTTGAAAGACAAATTAGAGACAGACTTAAAGGTAACCCACTTGTAATCCAACTTCCAATTGGTGCTGAAGAGAACTTTGAGGGTGTAGTTGATTTAGTCAAAATGAAAGAGGTTGTATGGGATACTGACGCTGCAATGGGTTCAAATTACCATGTGCAAGATATCCGTCCTGAGCTTCAAGAACAAGCTGAAGAGTTTAGAGAAAAGCTCATTGAAGGTATCTCTGAAGTAGATGGTAACGAAGAGCTTATGGAAAAATACATGGAGGGTGAAGCGCTTACCGAAGATGAGATTGTAGCGGGTATTAAGGCTGCTAC
>JALVXW010000101.1 GCA_027038155.1 Sulfurovum sp. | reverse complement strand
ATTACCCTTCACTCTAGTGAAGAGAGGACGCAATTTAGCTATCTATTTAAAAAGGCAAATATATGAAAATTTTACTTTTAGAGGATGAGATACTTTTGCATCAGACTATTGTAGAGTATTTGGAGTCACTAGGGCATATTGTTGTAGGATTTCGTGAAGGTGAAAGTGCATTGGCTTCACTCATGGAGGAGATATATGACCTTCTTATTTTAGATATTAATGTCCCTAAGATAGATGGCTTTAGCCTTTTAGAGAAGATACACGCCCTCAAAATCACCCCTCCAACCATCTTTATCTCTGCACTCATAGAGATAGAAGAGATTTCCCGAGCTTTTGAACTGGGCTGTCACGACTACCTTAAAAAACCTTTTCATCTTAAAGAGCTTAGTCTTCGTATAGATAAGATGCTCTCAACCTATCATCCCCCACAAGAGCATACTCGTCTCTCGGAGGGCTATAGCTTTAATGAATCTTCCGATACCCTTACCTTCTATAATGAGCCTCAAACCATACCCAATAGACAACTACAAATCATTAAACTCTTGGCAGAATACAGAGGTTCTATCGTCACCTACGATACCCTGCGTGACTATATTTGGGAAAATGACGAGATTGACAATGCGACCATACGTGCTGAAGTAAGCCGCTTAAAAAAGAATCTCAAAGAGGATTTTATTGTCAATATACGCTCTATGGGGTATATGATTAAAAGAGTAAAACGATAATACTCTTACAATATCTCTATCTTACGCACCACATCCAATCCAAATCCTGTAAGCCCTACAAACTCAGTCTCTACATTGGTAGTAAGCAGATTGATATTTTTAATCCCTAAATCTTTAAGTATCTGTGCCCCCACACCAAACTCTTTGGCTTGCTCATGAGAGATAGTCTTGGTATCTAAAAATACCAATACACCTCCATTGTTTTTCAAATACTCTATCGCATTATTGAGTGCATTGTATCGCCTATCATCTAGTACCAAATCAATATCTGTACCAATATTATGAAACTTTACATTGGCAGTCTCATGGGCTTTATAAAACTGTATTACCGTATGGGTACGCTCCAGATGGTCACTATAGGTGATTTTTTCTACCTTTATGCCTCTGAGTTCTGTCTCTTCTTCTTTTACACGTTTAACAAGCTGTTCATTGGACAATCGATACTCTACAATGTCAGAGATATAGACAATACACAAATCATGTTTTTTGGCAAATGGCTCCAAATCATCCATGCGTGCCATGGTGCCATCATCTTTGATGATTTCACAAATTACCGCTGCAGGTGCAAGCCCAGCTAGCTTACATAAATCGACAGACCCCTCTGTATGTCCTGTACGCACAAGCACTCCCCCATCTTTGGCAATGAGCGGAAAGATATGCCCTGGACGCACAAAATCAGAAGCCACTGTCTGAGGACTAGCCAATTTACCAATACAATCATCACGCTCCGCAGCAGAGATACCTGTAGTAGCACTGGCAGAATCAATGGAGACCGTAAAGGCTGTTTCATGATTGGAGTCATTGTTTGTTACCATGGGAAGCAGGTCTAACTTTGTCGCTATCTCTTTGGTCACTGGCGTACAGATAAGCCCTCTTGCCTCTTTTGCCATAAAGTTCACCATCTGTGGCGTAGAAAATGTTGCCGCATAAACAAGGTCACCCTCATTTTCTCTCTCTTCATCATCCATCATAATAACCATACGACCACGCTTTATCTCTTCTATGGCCTTCTCTACTCGTTGTATCGCTTCGCTTAACATTAAAAATCCTCTGAAATTATCTAAACTGCATTATAGCGTAAATGATACTGTTTTTTGCAAAATCCCAAATCTCAAAATAGAATTCTTTGAATTTGTTTTATGCTCGTATTTGTGGGGCTTGCATTAGTTCAAGACCAGCAAATGTCCTACACCCTTTATTGTGTAATTTGTAGTCTGCGTAAAAAATTGACACGCCTCTTTTGTATCTACTATCTTGTCTTCTTCACCCATAAACACCTCTATGGTTGTACCACGTGATAAAATAGTCTCTATCTTTTGAGCATCCCAAACATAGCTTAGAAGTGCTTCTAAATCCTCTTTGTTGCCCACATGAAGATATGGGGCAAGGTCTATCTTTGACGGATAGGCAACATTTTTTAGGAACTGTTGAAGATACGCCTCTTTACTTGTCTCAAAATAGTGCAACTGTGCACGCACAAAAGAGGCTTTTTGCGTCTGAAAAAATGCAGGGGAGAGCAAAATAAGTCTATCTATACGTTCGGTAGCATGGTAAACATACTCCAGTGCCTGCTGTGCTCCATAAGAAAAGCCTGCAACACTATAGAGACTTTTCGTACAATAGGCATCAAATAAGCCCTCTTCCCTGTGAAGAGAAAAACCATTAAAGTATTTCATGCGTACTTAAAATATCTCTCTTAAAATATCTTTACACGCTTCAAGTGTAATATTTTCATGCTCAATAAGATACTCAGCTGTTTTTGTAATGGCTTCATCTAAGGTCTCCAACAGAGTATGAAGCTCTTGTGTAGAGCTCTCTAAAAGTGCCCTCTCCTCTTCATGAGAGATGGTAAAGTTTTCGCCCATTGCGTAGGTTTGAATTACTTTGGCAATAAGCTCTTTTGCCTGAGCAATATCGGATGCAGCATTGGTAAACTGTTCATTGTAACGCTTGCGTGTCTCCAGTGTGCCTGCCAGATAGACTTTAATACGTGAGAGCAGTTGGCTTTTAGAGAGTATCTCGCTCTCTTGTATCTGAAGTTGGGTATTGACAATACCAATTTTGTCAAACTCTATACCCAGCCACGTTGCAACCATCGCTTTGGCAGCTTGGTAGATAGATTGAATTTCACGCTCTTTGGTGTTGAGTGAATGTATTTTGCGTTTGCCTAGCAACACCTTCTCTTTGACTGCTGCAAAATCCGAAGTCTCTATCATGCGTCTTTTTTCTCGCATCGCATGAATGGCTGCCTCATTGGTAAGTGTATCAAGTGCTGCCGAGCTAAACCCTACAGTCATCTGTGCAACCTCTTCTATATTGACCTCGTTTGGCTTGTTTTTGAGGTAGAGCTCTAAGGTTTTGGCTCTATCTTCCAAATCGGGCAAAGAGATATGTATGCGTCTGTCAAAACGTCCTGCACGCAACAGAGCTTCATCCAGCATCTCTACTTTGTTGGTTGCACCTATAACAATAATACCTGAACTGTCTTCAAACCCATCCATCTCTGTAAGCAGTTGGTTGAGGGTTGCTTCTCGTTCATCATTTCTAAACTCTCCCCTGCTTTTGCCTACTGCATCTATCTCATCAATAAAAATAATACTGGGTGCATGCTGTTTGGCTTTTTTAAAGAGCTCAGAGACACGTTTGGCTCCCATACCTACATAAATATGTACAAAACTTGCACCACTTTGGTAGAAAAACGGTACATTGGCTTCACCTGCAACCGCCTTGGAGATGAGTGTTTTCCCTACCCCTGGAGGACCTACAAGCAGTACACCTTTGGGTAGGCGTATGCCTAAGTCACGGTATTTTTGAGGCTCCTTAAGAAACTCTATAATCTCTTCAAGCTCCTCTTTGACATCTTTAATACCCGCAACATCTTTAAAGGTTACTTCTGAAGTGAGTGCTCTGACAGGAGCAGTGTTTGTACTCTCGTCAGCTTTAGAGGAGGCACGTATGTAGTGAAGCTGTTGTAGCCTGTTTTGCTGTATTTGTCTATAGAAAAACCACAGAGCAAATGCCAGCATAAGAAGGGTTAAAATATCATAGATATAACGTGTATCCTCCTTAACCTCTACAGGGTATCTCTCAAAAAATGCTGTCTGGTTAATCGCATCTTTATAGACCTTATAGCGATTTTGGGCCGTTTTGATGCGTATCCAATCTCCATCAATGATAAGCTTTTTTATTTTATTGTCCGTATAGAGTGCATTGGCTTGCTTATGCGTAAGAAGCGTGTCGGTATCACGCATGAGTGCAAAAGTAAGTAACCCTGCCAATAGTACCAAAAGCATGATAATAATCGTTATATTTTTAGGATGAAGCAGTTTTGATTTATAGCGTTGCTCTGTTTCCCTCATCGGTAACCTCCACTTGATTGAGATAGACCCAGTTTGCACTCAGGTCTTCGTTTGAGCTGACTGTTACTCTGTTAAAATACTGGTCAAACCCTTGATATACCCCCGCTTTACCACTCTCCAACAGCACTTCAAGGTTACGATTGTGACTACGTCTAAAGGCATCATTTTTAGCTTTAACAACTGCTGTAAGTTCACGGTGACGCTCTTTGGCAAGGTCTCCTCTAATTTCAGGTTTCATGGTAACAGAAGCGGTATTGTCACGTTTGGAGTAAGAGAAAGCATGCAGATGGGTAAGTGGCAGCTCTTTAACTCTCTCTATAGCAATTTTCCACTCTTTTTCATCTTCTCCCGGGTGTCCTACAATGAAGTCTGTACCCAATGCATACCCTCTTGAGGCTATTTTATGAAAGAGCTCCAGGTCGGTTTTGTAGGTGTTACGTCTGTTCATCACCTCTAACATCTTATCACTTGTGTGCTGTAGTGCAATATGAAGCTGTTTTGCCATCCATGGTTCATCTAAGAGTTCCATAAACGCATCATCTATCTGTATAGGCTCCAGGCTTCCTATACGTATGCGTCGTACACCACGTATCTGGCTTATCTTTTGAAGCAGTTTTGCCATAGAGGTATGGCGGTCACGTCCATAGCTTCCTACATTGGTACCAGTAAGAATGAACTCTCCAAAGCCATTGGAAGCGAGTTTGGAGATTTGTTCTAAAATAGTCTCCTCTTTGTGCGAACGTGCTGCTCCACGTACCTGTGGAATAATACAATACGAACATGCAAAATCACACCCCTCTTGTATCTTGATAAAGGCTCTGCTTTTACCTACAAACTCCTCCACAATAGTAGAGTCTATATGTTCAAGGTCACCTATCTGGTAAAAGGGCTGCTCGTTTTTGAGTATGGCATTGATATTCTCTTTTTCTGAATGTCCCATGACACCAAAGACTTTTTTGTCTTTAAACAGAGACTCCCCTTTAGAGTGCGAACCACACCCTGCAAGTATCACTTTGGCATGAGGGTTTTTACGCTTCATAGAAGAGATATAGTTTCTCACCGATGAGTCTGCCCCATTGGTGACAGTACAGGAGTTTACCACGATATAGTCAGACTCTAGCTCATTATCGGTAAGTTCATACGCTTTGAGTTTTGACATCATCACCTGTGTATCAAACTGGTTGGTACGACACCCAAAGGTTTTAAAATAGACTTTTTGCATTAAAATGTCTCCTCTCCCATTGGTATATCTTCCAATTTAGCTACGGGTTTACGTACATCTTTATCCACATAAATAGACTGCGTAGGAAAGGCCAGCGTAATACTCTCCTCCTCTTGTACTCTTTTGATAATCTCAGCAGAGATAGTACTTCTAAGCGTTAATGTTGCATAGGAGTTGGTAAGATACCATGCTGAAATTTTCATTCCATACGGCTCTATAAATGTCAAAATACGTGGTTCAACATTGGTATTTTTCATGTGGTATTGACTACGTAGCTTGTTGAGCTGTTTTCTTGTAATGTCAGTATAGCCTTTAGAGTACTTTTTGGTTACCTCTTTGGCGATAGAAGCAGCCTTTTGAATATCCGAATCAAAGGTAATCATAAAGTCTACACCATCCCATACCGTTTTGAGTCCTGCATGAGAGTAGTTGGCTATCATATCAGTAAATATGAAATTGTTTGGAATGAAAATCACACGCCCTGCACGTCTATTGTGCATGTACGCTGTTAAGGTCACATCTTCATGGAGTGTCATGCGGAGCATCGATATATCTACAATATCACCAATATATTCAATGTTGCCCCTTTGGAACTTAACCCTGTCCCCTACATGGATAGACCCCCCAATTACAATAGTTGCCCACCCCATCAAAGACATAAACCAATCTTTCATAGCGATGGCAATACCCGCAGAGGCAAAACCAAGAATGGTGACAAGATAAGAGACATTTTCTATATAGGCAAGAAGCAGCGTCAAGACAAATATTGTAACAAAACTAAAATTGAGTGCTTTATTGATAGTGTAGAAACGATCATTATCTGACATATAGCGACGCACAAGATACTTAATAAAAAAGAGCAATAATAAAAAGAAGAGTAAAATAGCACCTATCGTAACAGTACGGTGTATCTCTTTTTGTATATCATTTTTTAAATTGAGATTAATCTCATCTATTTTTTTATTATAGACATTTTTTGTGGTCTTAAAGATATCAAGCACAGGGGTAAATATCTTTATCTGGTCATCTATATTGGCTATCTCTTTTGCATAGATAGAGGCATTGTTGTCAAGTTTGGCCAGCTTTTGAAGCACCCTCTTCTTCTCTGAAAACTTTTCCATAATATGCTCAAGAGAGAGATAGCGATTTTTATACTCCTCTTGATCTGAGTGTAGCTTCTCTTTGTAAGAGAGTGCACCAATAACGGCAAGAGGGTTTTCTACCTTAGGCACCTCTCCTATCTCTGGTGGTGTTAAAAATTTTTTAAAAGGGTTTTTTTCATACTCTTTGAGAAGTTGGAGTTTTCCTGTAAGCGTTACACTCTCCTCTTTATAGTGTGCAAGTTGTTTTTGCTGTTTTTTTGTAAGCATTTTTCGTTTTTTCAAACGCTCTATTTTTGCCTCAATAATATTTTTATCTTTTTTTAGCTCTTGATAGGTATGATAATTGCTATATATCTTTGACCATACATTATTTTCTGAAAGCTCTTTTTCAATCCCCTCTTTTTCCAAAATAAGCTCTTGTTTTTTAGATTGGATATAAGGAGAAACCTTATCCTTCTTTGTGCTGGTGTTTTGGTCTATTGATGGTTTTTCTGTAGCAAAAAGCATTGTAGAAAAAAAAAGAAAGAGGAGAAATAGATATTTTAACTGCATGCTTCTTCTCCAAACTTATGCAATACTTTTTTGACAATATACTCATCAATATCTGAGACCATTTTATAGTTTCCCAAACTGTTTGGTAAAATAAATTTAATGCTCCCTTTTGCAGATTTTTTATCTAGAAAAAAGTGCTCATAAAAGTCATCAATATCTTTAATAGCATACTCCGTAGGAAGATTGACAGAGAGGAGTAATGCTTTTACTGCATCTGCTTCTTCTTGTGTTAAAAGTCCAAGCTCTACAGCCAGAGCATTTGCCATCACCATACCAATGGCAACAGCTTCGCCGTGTAAATAGGTAGTGTAGTTTGTCTCATTCTCTACCACGTGACCAAAGGTATGTCCATAGTTGAGCACTGCACGTATGCCTGCCTCTTTTTCATCTTGATTCACTACCCATGCTTTAAGCGAAACGCTTTTGGCTATCATCTCTTTAATTGTATCAATATCCGTAAGATCCGCACCCTCCAGGTAGTGAAAAAACGCTTTGTCAAACATCACTGCCATCTTGACCACTTCGGCAACACCTGCGGCAAACTCACGCCGAGGGAGTGTTTTTAAAAAAGCAGGGTCAATATAGACTGCTTTGGGTTGATAAAAAGCACCTATAAGGTTTTTGCCATAGGCATTGTTTACCCCAGTTTTTCCTCCTACACTTGCATCTACCTGAGAAAGGAGTGTTGTCGGTATCTGTATAAAATCAATCCCTCTTTGGTAGAGACTGGCACTAAAGCCTGTCATGTCCCCTATCACCCCTCCTCCAAATGCAATAAGCAGCGATTTCCTGTCAAGCTTGTGTTCAAAACACTCATTTAATATCTCTTCCACCGTCTGTAGTGTCTTATAGGCTTCTCCATCTGGTACGCTTACTACGTGTAGCTGTGCAGCAGAGAGTTTGCTTAGAAGCGTATCAAGATGATATTTTGCTACAGTAGGATTGGTAACAACCACTACAGAGGTATCAAAGTTGAGTTTGGGAAGTGTATCTATTGTTATGTCGTATGTAATGTTTTGTGTTTGCACTAATTCTATGGGGACAATCATCTAAATAAACCTTGCGTATAATTGGCTTTATTTTATCTTAATTATCTTAGATTTACCCCTCAGTAATAGCAAAAGGCACAAGCAGTTTAGGATGTTTGTTGGAGGTCAGTATAAAATCTTTGATTTGAGTAGAGATAAATTTTCTCAATCCAGAGTGACTAAGGTACCCTTCGAAAGGAGCAATTTGTAAAATATCTTTCATCTCAGAGAGTTCTCGTATAGGATTTGCTATCTTTTGTTCAATATTTATCTCCATATTAAAGATGTGTGTAAGCGTCTCAAAATGCTCTATAACCATCTCTTTGCTCTTAAAGTCCCCTTCTGGATCAAAATCAGCAAGTGTAAGTGACAAATTAAGTGTCTCCGTAATCTCAAATGCGGTAGAAGAGATGGACTCCATTTTTTCATTTTCATCTATAAGTATGATAGACCTTTTAATCTCTTTGAGAGATTTGCTACCAAAAAGATAGACCAGTTTTTTTAATGCATAAAGTGTCTCTTGTAGTCCATCTGCTTCAAATGTGGCTATAGAATTGAGCACCAGCCCAATATTATATTCGTGAATATCAAATTCAATGAGCTGTTTTATTTCAGCTTCATCATAGTATATAGCAATACTGACATTATCGGATTCATAACTCTTTATCTTATCGAGCAAAGCAAAATCATTAGGGTAGATGACACGTACAAAAAGTGACTTCTCTTCAAGCTTTTCAAGCAGGTAAAGCCCCTCTTCTATATAGTGTAATGCTCGTGCCTTGTCATACCTAAAATCTAAAAGCAGATAGATATCTTTTCCAAAAGGTTCAGGAAAAAGTCCCATTCGTTTGTTAATCGTCTTATAGATGCCTTCAAGCACAATAGGTTTACCTACAATAAGCAGTGTATCGTTGGGTTTTATCATCGTAGCATTGGTAGGAAGTATCTGTTTGTCATCACGATAGAGTGCTGCTATCTTCCACTTACGCTGCACAATAGAGCCTACATGCCTATAGGCATACGATGAACCAAAAGGTACATGCACTTCCATAATCTCTCCACGTCCAAGCCCAACATTTTGTGCTACTAAAGGTACATTGGGTAACTGATCGTAAAGGTGTGCAGCCAAGAGTGTATCGGTATGGAGTATGGTAATATTCTCTAACTCTTTTCCTATTTCATCATCATCCCACTGGTTTACAAGAACAATACGCATTTTGGTATCAATAAGTGCGATATTTTTAAGGACATAGCCTGCCTCTTCTTTTTCATCCATCACAATAAAAATATTGGAAAAACTTCTCTCCGACATAATTTTTGAGAGTTTTGAAAAACTGGTAGGGTCAGCATCGATAACAGTAATGTTTTTACCCATTTTTTCAGGTGTAGAGCCAGCCTTGTTGCAGGTAACAAAGTAGTGGTTATGTGCCACTCTGTTTTTACTTATACGCTCAATAAAATGCCTAGCAATACTGCCACTTGCCAAAATTAATATATTTTTGATGCTAAACCCTCTGACTCTTTTAGATATAATTTTAATTATTATTAAGGAGCAATTATAGCATAATGGAATTTCAGATAGATAAAACAGACGGTAAAGCCAGAGCATGTACCATCAAAACAGCCCACTCTACCGTACAAACTCCAGTCTTTATGCCTGTAGGTACAGTCGGTGCAGTCAAAGCACTAGATGCTATGGACTTAGCCACATTCATCAAACCAGAGATTATTTTAGCCAACACCTATCATATGTATATGCGTCCAGGAGATGATGTGGTAGCCAAAATGGGAAAACTGCATGGCTTCACCAAGTATCCTAAGTCATTTTTGACAGACAGTGGGGGGTTTCAGGCCTTCTCTCTTTCAGATAATGTCAAGATAGACGAAGGGGGCATCACTTTTGCTTCGCATCTTGATGGCTCAAAACACTACTTTACCCCCAAAAAGGTTATAGATATTCAACACAACCTAGGCTCAGATATTATGATGATACTTGATGACCTTGTGGCTCTTCCTGCTACACAGAAGCGTATTCAAGAGAGTATTGAGCGTACAACACGCTGGGCAGAGGAGAGTATAGATTATTTTAGAGCAAAGCAGGCTGAGGGTGTGGGCGTGGAGCAAAACATCTTTGCCATTATTCAAGGTGGAACAGACAAAGCCTTTAGAGAGAAGTCAGCCAAAGAGCTTTGTACTTTAGACTATGATGGTTTTGCCATTGGAGGTCTAAGTGTGGGAGAAGCAAACCAAGAGATGTATGATACTGTGGAGTGGACAACCCAGTTTATGCCAGAAGAGAAACCTCGCTACCTTATGGGTGTAGGAACACCAGAAGATTTGGTAGAAAATGTAGCACGCGGGGTAGATATGTTTGACTGCGTCATGCCAACACGTAATGCAAGAAATGGTACGCTTTTTACCAGTTTTGGAAAAGTAAACATCAAAAAAGCCGCATTTACCACAGACGAAGGTCCCATAGACCCTGAGTGTGGGTGCATGGTTTGCCAAACCTACTCACGCTCCTACCTGCGCCACCTCTACCGTGCAAGAGAGATAACCTACTTTAGACTAGGTACCATTCATAACCTCTATTACTATCTCAACCTCATGAAAGAGATGCGAGAAGCGATACTTGAAGAGCGGTTTGAAGCATTTAAGGTGGATTTTTATAAAAAACGTATAAAGTAAACTCTACTATTGTGTTATACTTATACATAGAATTATACAGGGAGAAAAAATGAAAAAATTACTCGTCATACTAAGTATGCTATGGGGGCTACAAAGTACCCTACTTGCCAATCAAGACCCAGTAGGAACCATAAGTGCCTATGGAGGCACCTATAATGATGTGAAAGTTGTAGGGAATTATGCGTATGTGGCTAGAAGCAATGGTTTGCAAATTTTAGATGTTACAAACCCTAAGGCACCGTATGAGGTGGGGCAGTACTATTTTAAAAATGCTACAGATATTGCTATACGAGATAATTATGCCTATATTACAAATGGTACAGGATTACAAATTATTAATATTTCCAACCCTGATTCTCCTGTGCTTACCGCAACAATAGATACTGCTGATTATGCGCGGAAAGTTGCTCTTCAAGGTGAGTATGCCTATGTGACAAATGGTATATCAGGATTAAAAATTATAAATATCTCCAACCCCGCATCTCCTATGAGTGTAGGAGGCTTAGATATATCAGGTAATGCATTTGGAATAACTGTTGTGGGAAACTATGCCTATATAGCAGATATTAACACTGGTTTGAAAATAGTAGATATCTCCACTCCTTCATCTCCTACACTTGCCGCTACACTAGATACCAATGGTTCTGCAAATAATGTTGTAGTAGTAGGAGATTATGCCTATGTGGCAGACAGTGATGCTGGGTTGCAAATTATAGATATTTCCAATCCAGTCTCTCCTACACTTGTCGCTACACTAGATACTAATGGTTTTGCAAAGAGTGTTGTTGTGGTAGGAGATTATGCCTATGTAGCAGATAGTGGTGCAGGGTTGCAAATTATAGATATTTCCAACCCTGCGTCTCCTACCTTTGTTGCTACAGTAAACACTTATGGATTTGCAGGTGAAGTTGCTGTTTCAGAAAAATATGCCTATGTAGCAGATGGACCCAAAGGATTACAAATTATAGATATCTCCACTCCTTCATCTCCTACTATTAGAGGAAGCTTGGATACCTCTGCTGATATAAACGGAGTTGCTGTCTCTGGCAAGTATGCTTATGTGGCAGGTGAAAGTGCAGGATTAGAAATTATCAATATCTCTAATCCTGCATCCCCTACACTTGTACCAACCCTAGATACATTTGGTTATGTACATAATGTTGTTATCTCAGGGAAATATGCCTATATAGCAGGAGAGTATGCAGGGTTAAAAATTATAGATATTTCCAATCCAGCTTCTCCGCTATTGGTAGGAGCAATAGATACCGATGGGTATGCACTTAGTGTGGTTGTTTTAGGAAAGTATGCCTATGTGGCAGATGGCACAAAAGGGTTAAAAATTATAGATATTTCCAATCCAGCTTCTCCGCTATTGGTAGGAGCAATAGATACCGATGGGTACGCACTTAGTGTGGTTGTTTCAGGAGAGTATGCTTATGTAGTAGATGGTGCAAAAGGATTGAAAATTATAGATATTTCCAATCCATCTTCTCCACTTTTGGTAGAGACAATAGATACTGATGGTTATGCAAATGCAACTACTGTCAAAGGAAACTATATTTATCTGGCAGATAGTCATTCGAAGTTAAAAATTATAGATATTTCCAACCCTGCATCTCCTACACTTATAACGACTATGGATATTTCTTCTATTTTTGGAATGGTTACATTGGGGGATTACGCTTATACGGTAGATGTGAATGGAAGATTGAAAGTCATAGATATATCTATACCTTCTGCACCAAGTTTAGTTACAGTATTTGATACGGCATGGACTGCCAATGAAGTTCAAATTGTAGGTAGTTATGCGTATGTGGCAAACAATCGTGCTGGTTTAGCTATTATAAAAATAAAAGAAATAGATACCGATAATGATGGGATACCAGATAAATTGGACATAGATGATGATAATGATGGATTTCTTGATGAAGCGGATACATTCCCACTGGATCCAACCGAATCAATAGACACAGACAATGATGGCATAGGAAACAATGCAGATACAGATGATGACAATGATGGTATTTTGGATGCAGATGAGATAGCCAATGGCTTAAATCCACTAGATGCCAGTGATGCTACCCAAGATGCAGATGGTGATGGTGTCTCCAATGCAGAAGAAATAGCAAATAAAACTGACCCTCTTGCTCTTACTGATGTAGAGAAATTTGTTACAAGATTTTATAATGATATATTAGAAAGAAAATCAGACAGAGCAGGACTGGCATACTGGTCTCATGGCTTAAAAACACTTAGCAAATCAGGAGCAGACATAGCCAAAGGCTTTATCTTCTCTGATGAGTACAACATAGACGCCAAAACCAACACCCAATACCTCACAACCCTCTACCATGCATTCTTTAACAGAGAACCTGACACAGAAGGATTTGACCATTGGATGGAGCTTTTAAATGCAGGCACTTCACGAGAAGAGGTGCTAGATGGCTTCCTAAACTCCCAAGAGTTTAAACATCTCTCAGATAGCTACGGCATCATCCCTAACGCTACACCTGTAGAACTTTTTGTAAGTAGGTTCTACAAACAGTGTCTTTCAAGAAACCCAGATGCAGCAGGACTAGCAGACTGGACAAGTAAACTAAATTCGGGAGAACTCTCAGGTGCAGATGTTGCTTTTGGGTTTGTTTTTTCCAAAGAGTTTATCGCAA
>JALVXW010000100.1 GCA_027038155.1 Sulfurovum sp. | reverse complement strand
GCATTGCCTGTTTTATCTTTAGGCGAAATAAAGTAACCTGTTGGTGGGGTAACTTTTACTTTATAATCTCCTGGTACTAAGTTACAGAATTTATAATTACCATTACTTGTTTGAATTGGTGCTACTACGGTTCCGTTAGAATCTTTAACACTATTTCCAGATGCATCAAATAGTTCAATTTTAACTTGTTCATTTAAATTAACTTCTCCTGCATCTTGAATACCATTTGCATTTTTATCTAGCCAAATTCTATCGCCTATACATGCAGGTTTATAGTATCCAGCATCTTCAGTTAAATCTGTATCTGTTAAATCTGTTACTACTATTTCACTATTTTCATCTATATCACTATCAGTTTCAGCACTGCCACCTGAATTTTTCTTTGTTACCATATAACCATCTGGTGCATCGAATTTAATTTTATAATCAATTCCAGGTTTCAAATTACAGAATTTATATTTACCATCTTCAGTTATAACTTTTTCTAGTAAATTTCCATTAGTATCTTTAGCCGCTACCCAAGAGCCGTTATCTTTCATCAATAGATGTGCGTTTACTCCATTAATTGGGCTTTCACCTGCATCTTGAACACCATTTGCATTTTTATCTTCCCAAACATAATCACCTAAACATAACGATTTATAAACTCCAACATCAAAAGTATTATCTTTATCTCCACCTTCAAGTGTTGTCTGCTTAACCGCTTTTCCAGTAGTTTTGTTTATATCAGAATCTGTCTCGTCATCGCCACCTTGTTTTGGCTCTGTTATAATATATCCACCAGGAATTGTACTTTTATCAACCTGAACACTATATGTACCTGGATAAATTCCACAAATTTGATAATTACCGTCAGCATCTGAAGTTGCTTCTTTTCCAGCTACAAGGTCTCCATTTTCATCGAGTAATTGAACTTTTACACCCTCTACTCCACTTTCATCACTATCTTGAACACCATTTGCATTTTTATCTTCCCAAACCTTGTTACCAATACATGCAGGTTTAACAAAACCAAAGTCAATAGTCATATTTCCATTACTGTCATTATCATCATCTGCATCGTCACCATTTGATGATATATCAGAGTTTTCGTCTTCACCTGTTGGTTCAGTACCAGCTTTTAATTTAAATACACCAGAAGTATAACCACCACATCTACTATCTTTTATATTTGAATCACTCTTATTATTATCATTATCATTACCATTTTGATTAGCTGTTGGAATATATCCATCAGGTACTTCCGTTATAACAACACTATAATTTCCATCAGGTAAATCACCAAAGTTATAAACACCGTTAGAAACTGTTTGTTCTGCTACAACTTCATTATCGTAATTTTTAACAGCATTACAATTTTCATCTACTAATTTTACTTTTACATCTTCAGTTATTGGTTTCTCATCACTGTCTTGAATACCATTTGCATTCTTATCATCCCAAATTAAAGAACCAATGCTTAACTTTTGCCCAACTGGAACTACAATACCTACTCTGTTTGGTTCAGCAGGTTGTAATTTACTTGTATAATTTACATCATCTCCAGTTGCAACATGAGCAAACGAGTTCCAAGCTGGATTTAATTTATTAGCATCTGTAATATCACTATATGCAACATCATTTGGTGCTTTCATAACTACTTTAAATTGTAACTCTTCTAATGGCTCCCAACTAGTATTATTAAATGGCAATTTAATTCTAATTGCCTTTACATCTCCTGGGTTATCAGGAAGTGTTGCACTCCAATCATTACTACACCCTTCTGGCCAATCACCTGTATCGTGTGCATTTTCATCTTCTATCTCTCCTCTACAAGGGTTGCTAGAAGTAGAGTACTCTATTACTCCTCCATCATTTAATGCATTAGTAGTGTTATCATCTGCAGCTTCTATAGATACAAACGTAGGATCCCATTTAGTCCCTCTATCTTGTTTACTTAAAGCATTAGAAACACCTTTATCTCCCACAAATGGTAAAATATCATAAAAATAATAATCTTTTAACTTTACATTACCAACATTTTTAATTTTAATTTTATACTCAAAATTATCACCTTTTTGTGTTTGAGCTACACAAGGAGTTTTTGTAAAGTTATCATCATTTGGACACTGCTCATTATTAGCTTCACTTGGGTCTTTAGTGTTTACAAAGCCTAAATCATCTATACCTCGAATCCACTTTTCTCCTTTAAGAGCAGCAGCTCTAATTACCTCGATAGCATTATCAGTACTACAAATTGTCTCATCTGTATTGCCATCACCATCTAAATCATTAACATCTGTTGTATTTGTATCTCCTACACAATTAAATCTAGGAGAGTTATCAAAGATAGATGCATTATTTTCATAATTACCAGGAGCAGTTCCTTCTTTTACTCTTGCCTTAACTTTAATAACAACTGTTTGTTCTTCGTTAAATTTAACATCATTTCCATTATTCGTTGAACTATCCCAAATAAATCGTACTAACTTTCTACCTGTATTATTGTAATTATCAATAACCTCTTCTCGTGGTTGTATTTCTGTTCCATTAACTTCAAATCCTAAATATTCAACCTCTTTTGGCATAAGGTCAGTAACAACTGGGTTTACAATATCGCCAGTAGAGTCTGCTTGGTCTTGAGAGATTGTTAAGTAGTACTCAAACTCTTCATAAGGTTTTAAGCCATCTTCTGTAGCCGATGAAGTTTTAACAAAATTAATTGCAGGTGTTGGCTCTTCTATATTTGCTGTATTACAGTAATTATCTTCTCCCTCTGAGCCATCAAAATTTTTATATGTTGCAATTAAACAGTTTTCAATCTCTTTTGGTAACGAACCATTATATTCATTTTGTAATTCTAATTCTGGATGAATTTCATTATACCACCCCATTGGAATATCTGTGCCATCTGGTCCATTATCTTTAAAAGTCCATCTAAAGCAAGTTACATTAGCTGGGAAATCACTATTATCAACACTAAAAGTTAAAGATTCAGATGGATTAATTTCACCAGTTATATTATTATCATAAGTTGCATTTTTACAATCACCAGGATGGTCAGTTGCATAAGATATAACAGCCGTAACATTACTATCTCCGTTAGCAGTTTCTGGTGAATTCCAAGTCCCACTTGTTAAAGATTTAACCGAAATTCCATCTACTTGAGGAAGTTGTTCATAAAGAACCAAATCAGGAACAGGAGCATTTGAATCATAATCATTAAAATTTAAAGTCCATATCATATTTTCATTCTG
>JALVXW010000099.1 GCA_027038155.1 Sulfurovum sp. | reverse complement strand
TATTGTGATTCACGTTGCCACTACTGCTCTTTTAACACCTATGTAGATAAGTTTGATACACGTCAATCCTATATGCAGGCACTTTATACTCAAATAGAATTTGAATTAATACGTTTTCAAGCAAAAAATGAGAATATTGAAACAGTGTTTATTGGAGGAGGGACTCCCTCTACAATCTCTCCTGCACTCTATGCTCCTATTTTTGAGCTTATCTCCCCCTACCTCCAAAAAAATGCAGAAATTACCACAGAAGCCAACCCCAATTCTGCAAGTAATACATGGCTTGAAGGCATGATGAGACTAGGGATTAACCGTATCAGTTTTGGAGTACAAAGTTTTCATACACCCAAGCTAAAAGCACTGAATCGAGCACATACACCTCAACAAGCCATAAATGCTATTTATTATGCACATTCACTAGGCTGTAAACATATCTCTTTAGATTTGATCTATAATTACCAAGGAGATACAAAAACACTGTTGCGTCAAGATATAGAAACAGCATCTAAACTCCCTATAGACCATATTTCAGCCTATGAACTTACCATTGAGGACGGTACAAAATTCTCTACTACACCAGAGGTACGGCAGGAAGATGAAAATCTTGCATTCTTTGTCGGTGAAGAGATAGAAAAAAGAGGTTTCACTGCCTATGAAATCTCTAATTTTGGAAAATATCAAAGCAAACACAATAAGGGGTATTGGGAACTTAAGAATTATATTGGTGCAGGTGCAGGTGCAGTCGGTTTTTTAAAAGACAGACGTTTTTACCCAAACACCAATATAGAAGATTATATTAACAATCCGCTACACACCACAGAAGAACTTCTCTCTTCTGATGAACTGCTTACTGAAAAAATATTTTTGGGATTACGTTCCGTTGTAGGGCTGGAAAAATCTATACTTACAGAGGAGATGCAGCAAAAAATAGAAATACTATGTCAGGAGAAGAAGTTGGAATGCGACAGCAAGCACTACTATAACAATAATTTCTTTCTCAGTGATGAGTTGGCACTCTTCCTTTTAGGATAATTGGCTAAAATACTCTTATTAAAAAATGAAGGTTCATTATGTTTGGCATCGGATTTACCGAATTACTTCTTATTGCTGTGATTGCGATCCTCTTTTTAGGACCGGATAAGCTTCCTGAAACAATGATACAAATTGCAAAATTTATCAAAAGTGTAAAAAAAACAGTTTCAGATGCAAAAAATTCACTGGAAGAAGAGATGAAAATAGCAGATCTTAAAAAAGAAGCGCTCAATTATAAACAACAGTTGGAGAGTGCAACCAATGAACTAAAAGGCTTTAAAAACATTGATCTTGATGACATGAATGATATTTTAGAAGCTGACAAGCCAACTATTGAAGAAAAACCTCCCAAAAAGAAAGATCCTTATGCCAAGACTTCCACTACACCGGTAGAACCTAAAAATGATACCGTCACTTTTGCAAAAAAGAAGAAAAAGACAAAAAAAGACAAAAACGAGCAAAAAGACAATGATGAGACAGAAGGTGATGCATAATGTTTGACGAACTACGACCACACCTTGCAGAGCTCCGCAAGAGACTTGGACTTTCGGTTCTTTCTGTTTTTATTGCTTTTATTATTGCATTTACATCTCATAACAGTATTCTGGAATGGATCACCCAACCGCTTAACAATGCACTTACTCAGGTAGGACGTATTATAGAGTCTCAGGACAAAGCTACCTGGAAGATGAAAACTGCAGAACAGACCAAAACCACACAACCATCTTCTGCACAGAGTGCAGCAACAAAACTGCAAAAACATCTACAGGAGGCTTCGGAAGTAGCAGACAGCAAACTTGGCATACTTCTCAAAGAGGCTGCACAGGCAGCAGGCGAATTGAGCAAAACCTTAAAAGGCTTGGATCTCAACAGTACCCAACGCATACATAAAAGCTTTGAAGGAAAGATCACTACCCATCAGGTAGGTGGTGCATTTTTTGTAGCCTTAAAAGTCTCTTTCTTTGCGGGTCTACTAGGGGCTCTGCCTTTCATTCTCTATCAGCTATGGCTTTTTGTTGCTCCTGGTCTTTACAGCAACGAGAAGAAAATGATACTTCCTTTTGTTGTAGGTGGTTCAGTGATGTTCTTTGTTGGTGTGCTTTTTGCCTATTATATTGTCACACCGTTTGGATTTCAATTCCTCATCACCTTTGGTTCTTTTCTCTACACCCCATTTATCAATATAGAGGATTATGTCGGCTTTTTCACCAAGATTATGATGGGCTTCGGATTGGCATTTGAACTTCCAGTATTTGCCTATTTCCTTGCACTGCTTGGGCTTGTTACCGACCGTACACTTATAGACTTCTTTAAATATGCAGTGGTCATTATTTTCCTAATTGCTGCACTTTTGACACCGCCAGATATTCTGACACAATTACTCATGGCTGCACCATTGGTTATTCTTTATGGCATTTCCATACTGATTGTCCGCATGGTTAATCCTGCTGAAGAAGAAGATATAAACGAGGAAGAGAATAGAACCAAAACTAATGAAAATATACTTCCTGATACTATAGAAAAATAACCAATGAATCAGGAACTCTTCACAAAAAGTTACGACTATGTACTCCCTAATGAATTCATAGCCACAACTCCCATATATCCTAGAGATCGTGCAAAACTTTTGGTATATGACAGAAAAACAGAGACTATCACCCACACAACTTTTAAACATCTCTTAGAGTTTGTTCCCAAAACGTGTGATGTATTTCTTAATGATACACGTGTAATTAAAGCACGCATTTTCGGAGTTAAAGAGGCTCAAAATATCAACAACAAAGGTTTTATACAAGGGGGAGGTAAAGTAGAACTTCTTTTCAATAAACCCCTAGATGCACACCACTATCTTGTCATGATACGTGGCAAAGTACATATAGGCACAAAACTTCTGTTTGATGATAATCTTGCAGCCACTGTGACTGCTTTACATGACGATGGTTCACGTGTGGTAACATTTACCCACAAAGATAAGCCAGTACGCTTTGAAGAGCTTGTATTGATACTGGACAAGATAGGACACCTTCCTTTACCTCCGTACATGCAAAGAGAAGATACCAAAGAGGATGAGAGAGATTATCAAACACTCTTTGCCAAACATGCAGGTGCCGTGGCTGCCCCTACTGCCTCTTTGCACTTTACACCTACACTTTTTAAAGCACTAGAACAACGACACAAAACGCACAAAATCACATTGCATGTAG
>JALVXW010000098.1 GCA_027038155.1 Sulfurovum sp. | reverse complement strand
CACTAAGGGCCCTTGAAAACCTTACTGAAAAATGGTGCCAAAAATCTATGGTAATCACTGAGTTAGAGAGTGAACTAAGCCATTTGAAACACAGCACCAATGAGCGCGAACAGATACTCAAACATAGAAACGAAACAGTAAAAGAGCTGGAATTTGAGATAGAAGAGACAGAGCTTTTGCTGCTTAAATATGAGCTTGAAAAACAGAATATTTTACTACTTATTGAACCTATAGAGCAACAGATAGCAACACTAAAACAGTCTATTAGCACACTAGAGTCAGAAAAACGCTACATAGAGGCATCGCAACTTCATGGACTCCTGCTTCCTCCTATGCAAAAATCCTAAAAAACTAACAGACCCGTTTTTGCTTTTTTATCATAACATCAAGGAGCCTGTAGCAGGCAACGATATTGAATATAAAAAATATCAGTATCCACCCCTGCTCCATCTCGATAGTGAGTTGTAATCCAACAAAAGCGTATATGAGTTGTATTATCCCCAAAAAGAGTACAGTTTTAGGCACACTCCCTTTAAAAAAATCTTTAAAAAGATGGTGTATATGACAGGGGTCAGCAGAAAAGAAAGAACGTCCTGCTTTTTTACGACGAATCATCACCACCAAGGTATCTAGTATGGGTAATGCACCTAAAAAAAGTATGCTAATAGGTGGAATATAGGCTAAAGACTTAATAGAGAGTACCGAGATAACAAATCCCAAAAGCAAAGAGCCGCTATCTCCCATAAAGATAGAAGCGGGATGCCAATTGTAAAATAAAAAAGCCAATAAAGATGCAATAAACATACCTGAAAGTAGTAGCATAAAGGGATCATCATAGCAATATCCAAGATAGAAAAAGGTACTTAAAATAATAAGACTTATCGTCGCTGCCAAACCATCTAGCCCATCAATAAGATTGAGTGCATTGGTAAACCCAGAAACCACAAAAATAGTAAAAGGCAACGCAAAATAAAAAAGATAAATATCGAAACCAAAAAATGTATGAAGCTGGGTAATCATACCCTCATCAAAAGAGAGAAGAAGCGTACTTATAGCAATAACAATAAATTTTGTTCTAGGAAATGTATTGTAAAAGTCATCTACAAGACCTATCAAAAAGATAAACGAAAGTGCTATAAATGTCCAACCATAGTGAAGTAGAAAATCAAATTTAAATAGAAAAAGTACAAACATTATCGCTAAATAAAAAGCTACCCCTGCACCTCTGGGTGTTGAAGTATGGTGTATGCTACGCTGGTTTGGAATATCAATCAAACCCCATTTTGGGGCATATGTACGAACAAAATAGACAAAAAGAAACGTAAGCAAAAATACCGATAGAAACATAAAGAGCATAAACGCACTTAATCTCTAAGATATTTTAGCTGCACAAGAGGAGAGACAATCTCTGAAATGGTTCTAAATGGTGCAGTAAAGTTATCGGATGTCACCTTATACTCTTTCCATCCATTAGGTTGCACATAAACAACATCATCGGGTCTAAGTAGCATAGAAGCAAAATTTAACTGGTCAAAATTTGTCAAATCTACCGAACGCATCGTAGCTTTACCCTCTCTGTTTTTACTGACAATAATAATATTGTTTCTAATCGCATCATTGGTAAAGTCACCTGCATGTGCGATGGCCTCTAAGAGTGTCAGTTTTTCGTGGTCAAGCTTTATGGGACCTGGTTTTTTTACTTCACCCAGTACATAAATACGCTTATTAAGCACTTCAACATAGACAATAGGAATTTTGAGATATTTTTTATATTTGCGTGTAATCAAGTTTGATGCTTCTGTCTGGGTAAGCCCTGCAACTTTTATTGCGCCTATTAAAGGCAAAGAGATATACCCTCTTGTATCAACAAGGATACCATCCTCTTGCATATCTTGCCCCAATTGATTAGAGCCACTTGAAGTTTGACTGGCTAGTTCCGGATTACGATAGATAGCCACTTTTAGACGATCTTGCGGACGAATAATATACTCATAACTCTGTACAAACGTATGTTGTTTTAGGGTATCTTTTTTTTGACTTTGGAGCAAAACCAAATTCGACTGACTGCCACAACCAGATATAATCAGCATTATACCAATAAGAGTAAATATGCTATTTTTATTCACCTGACTTACGCCTCCCCCACATTATATTATCTACTCTTATAATACAATATTTTCTCTTCGTTGTCTCTTAGCCCAAAATTTTTAGAGTCTATTGTTCAATATGGTATTGTTTTTTAAAACAGTATGAAACTGCGATGTGTTTTTAACCTTTCCCAAACTCTCTACCTGTCTGTAATAGTGCAAATCTGAGCCTAAAAAATCTATCATCCCCTCTTTACTTAGATAGTCTGCTTTTTGCTTCGCATCTTTACCATAGTGCCCACCAAAAGAGTTAATATTGACCTGAAAAAGTATCCCTTTTGCTTTGAGTGCATGATACGCTCTCTTTGCCATATATCGATATCTCTCAGGATGTGCCAACAGAGGGATATATTCCAACGCTCTTATCTCATCAATCATCTTATCAAAATATAAAGGTTTAGCCACATATGAGATCTCAAAAAGTAGATATTTCCCTGCAATAAGCAGCAGGTCTGAAGCATGTAGGTGATTGAGAAAATTTTCATCCAAATAGTATTCGGCTCCAGCCTCTATGGAGACTCCAATCCCTGCCTCTTCTGCTGCCAATTGCAAATGTGCCAACCCTTTTAAGATGATTTCAGGGGTATTTTCATAGGTATTTGCCATAATATGCGGTGTAGTAATCACCTTTTTATACCCCTGTATCTCCAAGGCTTTTAGCAAGCGTAAACTCTCTTGCATACTCTTGCTGCCATCATCTATATGAGGAATAAGATGCGAATGCACATCTACCTCCAAAGATATCACATTTTCATCTCTTTTTCGTCGTAAAAAACCAAATCTCATCTCATCACTCTACTCTTCATAGTATCCATAGTGATTATAGTACCGATAGTTTCCTCTTTTTCGCGTAACATCATTTAAAATAATACCCATATGAGCTATTTTTTCTACAAAGTCAAATCTCTTCAAGCGTTCCAAAAACGCTTTTTTGGAGTAGTCTGCACGCACAATATAGAGATTGATATCTACAAAGTGCATAAGCTCTTTTACATCTGTTACCAACCCTATAGGAGGTGTATCAAGAAGAATTACATCGTAATATTTTTTCAACTCTTTCAACAAAAGTATCATTCTTTTGCTCTGTATCAACTCACTGGG
>JALVXW010000097.1 GCA_027038155.1 Sulfurovum sp. | reverse complement strand
GGTAGCAAAAGCTTGGAAGAAGTCTATGAAAGATGTGCTTAAAGTAAAAAAACAGAGTGATATTCCTGAACTTAACATCTATCAGTGTGGAACGTATAAGATGCACTCACTTAAAGAAGCAAAAGAGATTGCTACAACAGTTTTAGATAGAGGTATTGGTATTATGAATAATGATGAGTTAAAACTTAGCAAGAAAATCTTAAAAGGACTCTAGTGTGTTGATTTGGATTCCTGTAGAAGGCAGTGATAAGAAAAATGCAACAATCAAACCTCAGCTTGAAGCATCACAGTGGGCTTTGGTAGATTTTGATGCAGGTGAGGTACGGTCTGTAAAGTTTTATGAAAATCGTGAGGCTTTAGGTGGAGAGTGGGTAGATTTTATCATCCTTGCCAATAAGTTTGAGAACTATATGGACTTTATGAATGAGGGTATGATGGTCTTGGTTGTGCGTGAAGAGGAGACAATCGAAGATATCATGACAGCCTTTAAATTTAAAGAACTAGATGAGATAGGTCTGTAGAATTAGAAATGTAGGGGGCGATTGCTATCGCACCAAAAAATAAAAAAATTGGATAGTGTATTGTACAACGAAAAGATACGTCCTCAAAAAGAAATAGTACTCTGTGAAGATGGCACAAATACCCTCTACTCCAAAGAGTTTAATGAACCCTATCACTCCACTAAAGATGGTGCCTTACATGAAAGTTTGGAAAAACATGTAAAACCCTCTTTTTCTCTTAAATCAGATAAAGAGTCACTTACTATTTTAGATATCTGCTTTGGATTAGGATACAATACCTTTGCCACACTCTACTACATAAAAGAACACAATTTAAAAACAAAAATACACATCATCTCTCCTGAGTTTGATGAAGGACTTGTGCGTTCTTTAGACAGCTTTGATTTTCCTGCTGAGTTTGATGACTTAAAACCTATTATTCAAGAATTATCTCAAAATTTTTATTACGAAGATGAGCAGTTTAAGATAGAGATACTCATTGGAGATGCCAGAAAAGTGATTAGGGGTCTGACCTCAAATGATTTGTTGTGCAACAATGAATCATTTGCGGGTCTGACCCCACTCAAAGAGAAAGTAGATATCGTCTATCAAGATGCTTTCAGTCCAGCACACAATCCACTGCTTTGGACAAAAGAGTGGTTTGCTGACGTGAGAGCTATCTGTAAAGAGGATGCCATACTCACAACCTATTCAACTGCTGCAGTTGTACGTTTGGGACTCTATGAAAACGGATTTTATATTTTTGTCCATAGAGCCCTGGGGATACGTTTTTCTACGGTGGCCTCTTTAAAGATGCTAGAGGGGTTGGAGTATATAGATATGGAGTTGAAGAAGGTACGTAATCCTACGGCTAGGAGTATGTGTGATATGGAGTTAAAGAAGAGTGTTTCTTTGGAAGTGTAGAGTTCACTCTCACGCTAAACTTCCTAGAGAATTGATTAAATCTTAAACTTGAAGTTTCTCGGTATTCAATTCCTGACCAAATATCTTTGTAGTGTTTGTGGTATAATAAAACGAAACAGAGGGGTTGATATGTTGATTGGGTTGGTTGGTTACATAGTTTTGGATAACTTTTTGATGGACAAATTATGCTTTGGATTTAAAGTCAGATTCATATTCTGGGAGTAATAAAATGAAAAAAGTATTGATATTGTGGTTGCTTTTTGTGTTCATGGTTTTGGCAAATACACAAGAAGATAAAGTGTGCAAAGACACGAAAGAGAAGTTTGAGCAGATTGACTATCTACTTAATGAGTTTAATGGAACACATGAAGCACTGGTTGTCTTCAACCGATCCAATATTAAATATTACTTTGAGAATCCCAGAACAAAATATAAGTGCATAGAGCAATATAAGAAAAAGTGGCTCTATCTTCTCTATAAAAATAAAAGAGCTTATTTGCTGGAGAGTCTATATCGCAGAGATAAAGACAACTACCTTATTCCTCTCTATATAGGACACATTGCCAGAGATAGACAAAAGACAAAAAAGGCACTTGAGTATTACAACAAATACATCGCCCTTAAAAAAGAAGATATTGACAAAGATGTACTTAAATACATCAAAAGTGGTGGCTTGATGCCATATAAGAGTAAGTGGGCAGAGAAACTAAATCCCAGTGGTGAGATACCTCGTGATAAATTGAAAAATATCTTTTTCAGCCTAAAAAGCAAAAAGATATTTAAAGAGACTTATACCAAAGAGTTGAATATTGATGCCATAGGGACACTTTATGATCACAATACTTCCGATATAGGCTCTTATCATGTAGGGAATTTCTATTTTGATAAAAATGAAACGTATAATATCACTTTAGAGACTACGCATGCCAGGGATTATCGGGTCATCATAGATGATATGCTGATTTCTAAACAGAGAAACCTTGGACATTTTGCGAAAAAATATACTTTTTCAAAAGGAGTGCATAAGATAGAGATTGAACTTCTTAACCGCGATGTGATGTATAACGTAAGTTTTAGTATGACGATTGACCAAAAACGCTACAGTAACAAGGAGCTCCAGAGTCTTTTAAAAAATCGAAATTTTGAACTCTATCTTGTCAATTACCGACCAAGTTACAAAGCTTCTTACCGCTCTGGTGGACTGCAACTCAAAAAAGAGACAAAGTCACCAGAAGTCACCATAAAAAAGAGTAGTAAACCTGTAGTGCTTATCTTGCAGGCTACCACCAAAGTAAACTGGAAAATTAAAAATGCTCAAAAAACAAAAGCGATTATTGTAGGCAGACACTCTGCTCTTGCAGATAAGCTGACAGTTGATGGTAAAAATATACCCATTTATCACGCACAGAGTAGTTTTAGGGCTAGAGAGATGATGCCTAAAAATTGTCGTTGTGTTGGGGCAGGAGGTATGTACCTTTGTGATAATTCCTTTTTGCGTCTGTATGATAAAATTGAAAAACTCTTTGGTGAACCAGTTGATGGGTATACCTATACCAGCAAGGAGAAGTTTGCTGTACCTCAAGAGCAGGTTCAAATAGATAAACTCAAGGCGCTTAAAGAGAAGATTTCTCACGACAAGAAAGTATGTAAAGAATCAAAAATAGATAAAGTATTTAAGTACTAAGGAGAGAAAATGTTAAAAACGATAACAATAAGTATCATGCTTTCGCTCAGTCTGAACGCCTATTATGGTGCTATAAGCGACCAAGATTGGTGCAAGAATTTGGAGAAACTTCCTATAATCTCTAAGAAATTTTATGAGAAATT
>JALVXW010000096.1 GCA_027038155.1 Sulfurovum sp. | reverse complement strand
CTATTATCTTTTTGGCTAGGGTATCTACTTTGGTGTCGTTTTGTATCATGCTTTGTATCTCTGGGGGTAAAGGTGTATCTAGGAGTGTATGAGACAACGAGAGGCTAAGTTGCACTATACGCAAGATACCAACTGTTTTAGCCTCTTTGATGATTTTGCTCCATGCCACCTCATGGTTTTGTATGGTTCTGTCTATGTCACACAGCCACGAGAGACGGCCAAAGAGATGTTTGCTTGCGTGTGCACAGAGGTAGAGGAGCGTGGTGGTGGTATCGAGTGTCTCTATGGGGTGTTGGTTGAGTGTGATGGTTTGTTTTTGGTGCCATAGTGCTGTTTCATCCCATGAGATGGCATAGTTTTTAGAAAGCAGTTCCCAGTGTATCTCTATGAGCCTTTGTGACGGTGTATAAAAGCCCAATACATTGACTGCATCCAAAAACCTTCTTTTGTTTTGTGCTTTTAATATTATCTCAGGGGTGTAGTGATGTGCCTCTAGGCATGCGACTGCCTTGTACTTATCTTTGGTATGGATAAGTAAATCCAGATCTCCAAACTGTCGCAAGGTAATATCGCCATAAGCCATCTGTGAGAGTGCCAAACCTTTAAAGCAGAGTACTTCTATATGCTCTTTTTGCAAGAGTGAGAGTATGGTTTGGAGTTCTACTGCCATGGCTATATTTTTTTGTGCATTGGAGAGGTAGTAGGGTTTAAGGAGCAAGACCAGTGTATGTGTGGGTGCTAGTGCCTTGATGGTGCGATAGAGTAGGGGTAGCGTGGTATGCTGATAGGCTAATTCTATGAGTTTTTGGTACTCTAAGGTGCAAGAGGAGAGTATCTCTTTTATGTGGGTATCTCTTTTATTTATGTTGCTTGTTTTGCATGCATATATTAAAAAAGAGAGTTCTAAAGGCATTGATGTTGTCTCATATTTCATAGTAGGTATTATACTCAATAAAGTTCAAATTAGATAAAATAGTATCAAAAAAAGTATCCAATGAAGATTGAAACCAAAATAGCCCATTTTAGCTCCCCTTTGTACTTAGAGAGTGGACGTATCTTAGAGCCGTATGAGATAGCGTATGAGACCTATGGGGAGCTCAATGAAGATAAATCCAATGTTATTTTAGTCTGTCATGCACTCTCTGGGTCGCATCATGCTGCGGGCATCTATGAGGGTGAGCGTAAAGCTGGTTGGTGGGATGGACTCATTGGTGAGGGTAAAGCTTTGGATACCTCTAGGTTTTTTGTCATCTCTACCAATGTGATAGGTTCCTGTTTTGGTAGTACAGGACCCATGAGCAACAACTACACCACACAAGCCCCTTACCGTTTGAAGTTTCCGGTTGTGACCATCAAAGATATGATACGTGCACAGATGCATCTGCTCTCCGACCTTGGCATACACCATGTACGAGCCATCGTTGGTGGTTCTATGGGTGGTATGCAGGCGTTGCAGTTTGCTGTGGACTATCCTAATTTTGCAGATGACATTATCTCTTTGGCGGCCACCTATGCGACACGTCCGTGGACGATAGCCTTTAACAAAGTGGCAGTAGAAGCCATACGCAGAGACCCACGCTTTAAACATGGTAACTACGAGAAAGATGATTTTAAAGAGAATGGTTTGGATGGGCTGGCCATTGGACGCATCGCAGGGCACATCTCTTACCTCTCACCTGACTCTATGGATGAGAAGTTTGGGCGTAACTATGTGAACAATGATGGACTTTTTGAACTCTTTGGGCGTTATGAAGTAGAGCGATATATGGAGTACAATACCAACAACTTTTCACGTATCTTTGACCCACTCTCTTACCTCTACATTGTTAAAGCCATCAACACCTTTAATCTTAGCCGAGGGTATGACTCTTTGCATGATGCGATTAGCCGTATGAAAGCCACAGTGCATCTTATCAGTTTTTCATCGGATTATCTTTTTTTTCCTTCGGAGATGGAGCATATTGCCAAAATGATGCAGCGAAATGGGCAAAAGCATAGCTATTTGGAAGTCAAGAGTGATTATGGGCATGATGCTTTTTTGGTGGAGTTGGATAAATTTGAAGACAATATTAAGGATGTGTTAAAATGAAAAATAAAAGTTTTGAAGAGAAGTTAGAACACTCAAAGGAGTTGCTTGAAAAATTGATGAACCCAGAGATAACACTGGAAGAGTCTGTAAAACTCTATGAAGAGGGGTTGAAAAATATTAAAGAGGCACAAAGACTTATAGAAGAGGCAAAAACAAAGATAACCGTTATCGAGCAGGCCAATCAGATTGTGGAGAGTGAATAATGTCTAAAACCTTAGTCGTTGCAGCACTTCAGTTGCCTACATTGGGGATGAATGCCACGCGGCTAGAGTTTTACCTTAAAAAAGCACATGAACGCAAAGCTGATGTGATGCTCTTGGGCGAGTATGTACTCAACCACTTCTTTAAAGAGTTTGCAACCATGGCACCCAATATGGTTAAAGCCCAATCGGCGAAACATATTGAACTGCTTAAAAATCTCTCTATCAAATACAATATTATTTTTGTAGCACCTATTGTGGTGACTAAAAAAGAGGGGTATTACAAAACGATTGTTAAGATAACACCTAAACATACACGCTACTACGAACAGCAGATTTTATTGCCCTATGCACACTGGAACGAAAAGAGGTTCTTTGCCAATAAAGTAGCACCACTCAAAGATGCGATGACATTTAGTATCAAAGGGTTCAAGGTGATGGTTATGGCAGGATTTGAGCTTCATTTTGACCCCTTTTGGGAACAGGTGACACGCAAAAAAGTAGATTTGGTACTGCTTCCAACAGCTTCTACCTTTGGCTCTCATAACAGATGGAGAGAGATCATTAAAACCAAGGCTTTTTTACATGGCTGCTTTGTATTGCGTGCCAATAGACTGGGTGAGTATAGTGACGATGAAGTAAAATGGAAGTTTTATGGTGACACCATGCTCGTCTCTCCAGAAGGTGAAGTGGAGATGATGCTTGAAGATAAAGAGTCTATGTTGGTAGAAGTAATAGACAGATCTGAAGTGACAGAACATCGCAAAGCATGGGGATTTGAGAGAGAATTAAAAGAGCGTAAAGTTTTATGATAGAGCGTGATTATTTTAAAAGGCAAATAGAGCTTTGGGGAGCATCTGTTCAGCAGAGTTTGAAGAAGAAAAAGATTGCCATTATTGGTTCTGGTGGTCTTGGGTGTACGCTTGCTATGGCACTGGGAACTTCAGGCATAGGTGAGATACATAT
>JALVXW010000095.1 GCA_027038155.1 Sulfurovum sp. | reverse complement strand
CCCATGCACCCCCAGAAACGCCCCTCACGTCTAAAATAAAGCCCCTCAGAGCTCAAACCTTTTAAAATTCGACTAATTTATCGATTGAACCTCAAATCGCGCGAAATTCGGCGTTATTTTAGATGTGACTATAGGGGGGGGCGTGATACAAAAGCCGTGAGGTTTTAAAAAAGAGCTTGCGGGCAAACTTGCGAAGCAAGGCAAACCGCAAGCAGACAACCGAGCTAAGTGAAGCCGATACCCCGCTTGTCGGGGTATCGTTGGTGAACGAAGCGAGGGCGTCAGTCTTCTCTAATCATCGTCCCTGTACCGTTTTTTTGCTTTCCTACTTGACTCAGAATAGTAACAGACTTATATTTAAAGTAGGATTTTATCCACGGGTAACCCAGTCACTGCAACCTTAGCCTGCCGTTTGGCAGGAGGCCGTGGACTGTTACAGGAGACTGGCCAAGGGCTATGGAGATACGCCCATAGTCCAACTGCCCTCGGGTAGCGGCCGAGGTAATTTTAAGTTGCCACAATTGTGTCTTTTTAGTTCTTATCTTTTCTGCCATTCTTGTTGTTCTCTATTTTTGTTTGTGTAGCAAGTTTATCCCCGTGTAGTGAGCGTTGCGTTAGCAAGCGAACGGTAGGGGAGAAACGCAGCGGAACAAACAACGAACGAAGTGAGTATTTACCTCAGACTTGATACTGGTAGTGAGTAAACTGATTGTTACAAACAGTGAGCGAGCAGTTTCTTTTTAGCGAACGGATGTGAGCAAAAAGAGACTGCGAAGCGAGCGTTGTAGAAACAACAAAATCTAATCGGACTATTCGGATTTAATAGAAAAATAAGATAAAGACAGTAGCAACAGCTTGAAAGTTTATTTTTAGTAATCGTTGTTATAATAACAATCTTTAATAATTATTAGATTTAATATAGATTGTGTATGTGCATTGACTTATCGGACTAATCGGACTATACTGTAGAAACAGTATTTACAGTAGTTGTTAGTGTTTTTTGTGTAATGCAATAGTGTTTTTATTTTTGTTTTTATTTTATCCCCTCAATTGTCCTGCACCGTTTATGCCGTGTAGGACTTTACATAGATCCATGGCCCGCCTGTGCCAGCCAGTAGGCAAAACAGGTTAGTCACTTAACTTTAATTGCCTTGTCCATTAATGACGAGGCAGAGGGGGTAAAAAGAATGAGCAGGCTTATTGATGAGTTTGAGAGAAAGAGAAGAATTTACGTTGCAAACAAAAGACAGTATTCAAAGAAATCAAATTTTGAGCGTATTCAAAAGATTAGAAAGTTCTTATTATTTTGCGAAAATCTTGGTGTCAAAAAAATTAGAGACATAAACCAATCACACTATAGGCAGTTTGTATCTGAATTTCTGAACACAAAAAGCACAGAAACCAAAAGAAAGTATCTTTATGCACTAAGAGAGTTCTTTGAACGTGCACACCTGCCAATAATCGTAAATCCAAGCTCAAATATAAACAGGACAAAAGAGAAAAAGTTCTCAAAGCTATTAAAAATCCTAAATTTAATTGAAGACGATATTACACAAGAACAGAAAAATAAAATATTAGAGCTTTTGTAGTCTTTAGTTTTATTTGCTTAATCTAAATATCCAAGGGGCTTTAGAGCCCTTTTTTTTATGTCCCTATTTACTCTGGGGATATAAGAAAGGGGGTAAACCATGAAAGCAGCCGTCCAAACAAACTTTAAAAACGAGCGTAAAGCTTCCTATGTATCACGCAACATAGCCTCTTGGCATAATAGAGGCACTGCCATTGAGGCAAAGATAGAAACGGTCCTAAACCAGCTCAGGGAGTACACAGGAATACGCTCCCTAAAAGAGCTAAATGACACTATAGTGCAAGCTTATCTTGACACCTTACAAGACAGGCTTCAAAACGATGAAATTACATCTAAAACAGCGGCTTCCTATGTGTCTGCCCTAAATGATGTTATACGATATACCTCAGAACACTTACCCGTTAATCTCAATCCTGTGTCTGCCAAAGAAAATGGTTTAAGTGTCGGTCATGTGGACTACATAAACAGATCCGTTGACAGTTCAATCTACAAAGACTTTGTATCACACCTTGAGGCAAAACAGGACATTAAATCCCAAGCACTTGCAAGAAGTGTGGAACTCCAAAGGCAGTTTGGTTTACGTCTAAGAGAGAGTATAGCGATAAAGAGGAACACAATTAGAGAAGCCTTAAAATCCGGTAAGCTACACCTAACCAAACAGGACCTAACAAAAAACGGCAGGGAAAGAATAGTCCCAATCAGAAATTCAGAACAGTTTAGAGTTCTGAAAGATGTGTATAACTTCATGAGAGAGAGCCACCTAAGAAGCCTTGCTCCTACTCAAACACTAAAACAACAGTACAACTTTGCACAACGTGAGAGATATGAATACTTAAAAAACACGGAAACCTATTTCAGATTCCATGACTTTAGGCATAGCTTTGCCCATGACTTAAAAAGAGAAGGACACTCAGACAAAGAGATTGCAGAGCAGCTTGGGCATGGAAGGCTTGAGAGGACTTATACGGCGTGAGTTTATAACAAAAATGTAAAAAATAAAAAATGAATGTTTTTAAATGAGTGCAACTTTATAGTGCTCCCATGATTTTTATGGGGTGGTACACAGTAGGGTATCAATCGATTGATACAAGATCGACAGTTTGTGGGGCAGGGCCATAGGCTATCACGCAAAGATATTTAAGACGATTAACCAAATACATCAAATTACTTTAAAACAACCTCAATCTCACAATCAAGAGCTTCTGCGTATTTTATAAGCGTATTAAGGCTTGGAGCATAGGTGTTATTAAGACTCTCAAGTCTTGATATATTTGACTTTGAGGTTTTCATTCTCTTTGCCACTTCTTCTTGAGTAAGTCCTTTCTTTAGTCTTGCAGACAAAAGCTCTTTTTTTATCCTAAAAATAGGAGCCAATCTGTCGTACTCTCTTTTCACTTCAGGATTGCTTAAAGCCTCTTTTTTGAACTCTTCAAAAGTCGGTCTACTCATTATCCACCTCCCTTTTTCTACTCAGGGCAATTTCAAGTTCCCTTTTTGGTGTTTTCTGAGTTTTCTTAATAAAGGAGTGTAAAACTATTATCTTATTACCCCTTCTATAGCAGTAAATACTTCTCCCTATACCTTCGTTTGATTTCACTCTTATTTCAAACAATCCTTTACCCAGAGGTTTTGTAAAAGGTTCACCAAGATTTGCCCCAAAGATTTCCATGAGTTCAAA
>JALVXW010000094.1 GCA_027038155.1 Sulfurovum sp. | reverse complement strand
GAATTGGTTAATGCATCCAGTCTTAAACCGGCAGTCATTCAAGGTGTAGATATTATGGTGGTACGTGAACTCACCGGTGGTATCTACTTTGGTCAACCACGTGAGTATGATGCGAAAAAATCGTACAATACAATGGTTTATACACGTGAAGAGGTAGAGCGTATTGCTGTTGTTGCCTTTGATATCGCTATGAAACGCGATAAGCGTATCTGCTCTGTTGACAAAGCCAATGTCCTTGAAGTGAGCCAATTTTGGAGAGAGATTGTTGAAGAGGTAGCCAAAGACTACCCAGAGGTAGAACTTACACATATGTATGTGGACAATGCTGCGATGCAACTTATCCGTGACCCTAAACAGTTTGATGTTATCTTGACAGGCAATATCTTTGGAGATATCTTGTCTGATGCGGCATCTATGCTTAGCGGGTCGATTGGTCTTCTTCCAAGTGCGAGTACAGGTAAGGGAGTAGGATTGTTTGAACCTATTCATGGTTCTGCTCCAGACATAGCAGGACAGGGAATTGCCAATCCGTTAGCAACGATTTCAAGTGCCTCTATGATGTTGCGTTATGCCTTAGGTGAAGAGACTGCCGCAAACAAGATAGATGATGCTATTAAAAAAGCACTCTCTGAGGGGTACCGTACAGGTGATTTAGGCGACTATGATGCTAAAGAGATTATGACCTGTTCTGAGATGGGTGATATTGTCGCAAATTACGCATCGCGTTAGTAGGGTGGCATATGGAAAAACGTGCAAGGGTACTCATAGATTGTGAAGATGCAAAGGGATTGGTCTATAAAATTTCTAAAGTTTTTTATGACAGAGGTTTAAACATAGATAATAATCGTGAATTTGTAGATAAAGAGCATGGTCGTTTTTTTATGCGTACGATTGTCACAGGGGTTTTTGATATTGCTGAGTTGGAAGCCCAACTGCATACGGTGGTGCCTCCTGAAGCACACATAAGGGTCATTGAACCAAAAGATAAAAAAATTATTCTTATGGTAACCAAAGAATCTCACGCTTTGGGTGATATACTTGTACGCCATGCAGCAGGCGAACTGGGTGCCAAAATACAGTGTGTTATAGGTAACCACGAGACACTAAAAGAGCTTGTAGAACGTTTTGATATTCCGTTTATTCATATTTCAGCCGAGGGGCTTAGTAGAGAAGCCCACGAAGCAAAAGTGATGGCTGAGATAGATAAATATAGATTTGATTATATTGTACTTGCCAAATATATGCGTATCTTAACCCCCACTTTTGTAAAAGCGTATGCTTATAAGATTATCAATATTCATCACTCTTTCTTGCCGGCATTTATAGGTGCAAATCCTTATAAGCAGGCATATGAGAGAGGTGTTAAAATTATTGGTGCAACAGCACACTATGTGACAGATGACCTTGATGAAGGACCTATCATTGCACAAGATGTCATTCCTGTAAATCACCGTCTCTCATGGAGAGATATGCAACGTGCTGGACGTGACGGAGAGAAGATAGTGCTCTCTCGTGCATTAGCACTGGTACTCAACGATAGAGTTTTTGTCAATGGGAATAAGACGGTAATTTTTTAGCACCACGCGAAGTGATTCGAGAGGAGAGACGCTTTTTTTCTAAAGAAGTTTTCACTTCGTGAACCGCATTTGCTAACTTTGTTTCGTTTTTTCTAAAAAAATGAAAAGAGAACAACACCACAATTTGAGTTTTTGGAAAGTAAACAAAGCCAGTTTTAGGCAAAGGAATAAAGAGATGTTTAATATCGTACTCGTAGAACCCCAAATCCCACCAAACACAGGTACCATAGGTAGACTCTGTGTTAATCTGGGTGCAACACTGCACCTTATAGAACCACTAGGCTTTGATATAGATGATAAAGCAGTCAAGCGAGCAGGGCTTGACTACTGGAAAGATTTGGATTTGGTAGTGTGGAAGAGTTTTGAAGCGTATCTAAAGGTGCACCCTATCTCCAAAAACTCCTATATGGCTACAACTAAAACAGATAATCTCTATTTTAATGCTCCTTTTAAAAAGGGTGACCATATACTTTTTGGTTCTGAGACAAAAGGGATAGATGAGAAGGTACTTTTGGCTCACCCAGAACAGTGTGTCACTATACCTATGGGCGGCAAAGGCAGAAGCCTTAATCTTGGTGTGAGTGTAGGCGTGGTTGTCTATGATGCCTTGCGTCAAAACTATAATGGTTTTGAAAAAATTACTATAGCCAATACTTTAAAGGAGAACTGATGTCTTTTGGAGATTACCTTTATATTGTTGTAGTAATTCTTTTTTCTTTTATGACCTTTACAATTATTAGAAATAACTTCCTCTCTAAGTTTGATGAAGAGCAGAGACGTAAAGATTTGGCAGATGAGTATGAAGATGACTATGTCTCTAGTGGGTTAGACAAGAAGAAAGAAAAAGACTAACCCCCTCTTTACCAACTCTTAGATAAAATAATGCCAATTTATATTTACTAGGAAATCCTACTATGACACAACCACTACTCATTGAAATCGGTGTAGAAGAACTACCCGCAATACCACTACTTAAAATTGTAGCCAACATTGAAAAATCATGGACAAAGATACTGGCAGAATATAATCTAGCCAATGACTTTGAATTTATCTATACCCCTAGAAGATTGGTACTTAAACATGCTGCCATGCCTGTAAGTCAAGCAGATACAACAGTAGAGTTTTTCGGTCCTCCGTTGGCGGCTGCTCTTAAAGATGGTGAGCCTACCAAAGCAGCTGAGGGGTTTGCACGCAAGTGTGGTGTGAGCTTTGAAGCACTAGGACGTGGTGAGAAAAATGGCAAAGAGGTACTCTACTTTAAAAAAGAGGAAAAAGGTGCCCAGACTGTTTCACTCTTGCAGGAGATGTTAGAGAAGTGGATAGCCTCTATGGCATTTGGAAAGATGATGCGATGGGGAAGCAGAAGTGATGAGTTTATCCGTCCTATCAGATGGCTTCAGGTGCGTATGGGTGAAAGCTCAGTACCGGTTGAACTTTATGGTGTAGCCTCAGATACAAAAACCTATGTGCATCGTATGGTAAACTATGATGCAGTAGAAGTACCAACTATTGATGCCTATGAAGATATACTCAAAGAGGGAGCGGTAATGTTGCAGCCTAGCGAGCGTGAAGCTGTTGTTTTAGCAGCGTTTGATGCGTTGGAGTTGGAGCATGGTATTGTGATTGAGAGAGATTTAGACTTGCTTGCAGAGGTTGTGGCGATTACTGAAAATCCTAAAGCATTGGTAGGGACTTTTGATGAACTCTTTTT
>JALVXW010000093.1 GCA_027038155.1 Sulfurovum sp. | reverse complement strand
TTGCAAACGCAATCTTGCACAAGATATTTACTGCGTCTTAGCTATGGCTAGGACTCATAAATCTCTTGCACAATCTCACATTTGCAAAGCCCATTGTGGGTATTACCTATTATTAGAGGTTCCCTATAATATAAAGGAAATCTCTAAAGTTTCTTAATATACACCAAAGCATAAACTTATGCATATTTTAGGCTAAAGCAAAAGATACAGTGAAATACGATAAAATAATCCACAACTCAACACAGGACTCATTGACCGTCAAAATGAGAGCTATGTATATATACCAAACAGGAGACCAATAATGGCAAACAATTCAAGAAGAAACTTTTTTAAAGGGGCTGCGACATTGGCAGCAATGCCTCTTGTGGCAACAGAAGCTATGCCCAAAAAACAAAACACACTTAAACTCGTACATATTACCGATGCCCATATGGATATAAGCAATCCCGATAGTGTCAAAGCACTCAAAATGGCAGTAAGCTATCTCAACAAAAACTATCCTGACCTAGACTGTGTGCTTTTTGGTGGAGACAATTTTAACAACAACATGAAAGCAGACTCCGATGCACTGTTCTACAAAGAGATAGTAGGGAAACTTCACTGTCCTGCTTACCATGTACGCGGAAACAAAGAGGCAAACCCAGCCAACGATAATCAGATAGACTTAGAGGCGTTTAAAAAACTCTTTATGTCACAAAAAGAGCTAACCGTTTCAGGGAAAGATTGGGCTGTTGAGAAAAATGGAATACTTATTTTAGGGCTTGACAGTTGTATCGAACACGCCAACAATGGAGCGTACACCAAAGAGACCCTTGCTTTTGCCAAAAAGATGCTTGCGCTTGGCAAACCAACGCTTATACTCAACCACCACCCCTACACCAACTACTGGTGCGGTACAGAAGCGAAAGATCTGCACAAGTATGTACTAGGCAACAGTGAAGAGACCATCAAAGCACTCTTTGACTACCCTAACCTGCTTGCTACGCTCTCAGGGCATAAACATATTGACAATATTAAGATGATTAACAAGGTTAAAACCATTACTACAAGAGGTTTCATTCGTCCTCTTGATTTAGATGAGTATCCTATGCGTTACATTGAAATAGCTGGTAATGAGGTGAGTGAAAAGCTCATTTATACCATAGAAGACTAAAAAAAGAAAGAGATAAATACACATTTAACACACAATTCTTTTTTACCATTAAGAAGTATAGTAGTTCTATACAAATACCACCTAAAGGATAGTCATGCAAACCACACGAAGAAACTTTTTAAAATATAGTTCAATCTTAGGACTAATGACCTTGTCTGGTTTTTCACTTTTTGCAGAAGAGCCAAAGCTTATGGTAGAATCTATCGGTTCTACGCATATGGATGATCTATTTGATCCAGATGGCTGGCTCTAATTTTTAACGTTTCTTAAAAGGAACCTCTAAATCTTAAAGGAGAAGGTTGAACCTTCCCCTTTGGTACTTTGTATCTCTAGTTTACTTCCATGCAAAGAGAGAATAGTTTTAACAATAGAGAGTCCCAGCCCCATAGAGTTGTCCCATGAGTGTATGCCTGAACGGTAGAACTTTTTTGTTACCTTGTCTAGCTCCTTTTCACCAATACCTACCCCTTTATCAATGATAGAAACAGTACCATTTTCTATGATCACCTCAACCTTTTCTTTAGAGTATTTGAGTGCATTTTCTATCAGGTTTTTAAGTACCACTTCCATGAGTGTTCTGTCTGCTTCAATCAAAGAGGACTCACCTTGTATTACTATCTCTCTATTGGGGTATTTTTCTTGTAACGAAACCTTCGCTTCATTAGCAAGCAGATATATATCAAAGCTTGTTTTATGCAGTGTTGTCTCTTTGCTCTCAAATTTATTCCACATAATAAGCCGTGCCAAAAGAGACTCTATTTTATTCCCATTGTTATAGATTTTTTCTAAAAATTTTTCTCTCAATGCTTCCGGTATTCCTGGGTCATCCTGTAGGGTTTGGGAGTATCCCATAATAGAGGCTATAGGGTTTCTAAATTCATGTGCGATAGCAGAGAGCATATCGGAGCGTTGGCGATTTTTAAGTTTTAGTTTTGCATTATAACGTTGCTTAATATCTTCACGCTTTTTAGATTTTTTAAGTACCTTGATAAGATTTTGGTTTATCTCTTCAAACTCTTGGGTAAAGAAGTGTGTCTTGTAGTCAATCTTCTCTATGTTGTCTAAATTATTAAGATAGGTATTTATGGTCACCAGTTCATTTTGCATACGCTTGGCACCACGTGCTATGGCAAATATAAAGAGTGAAAATGCAAATGCCAAAATTCCCACAACCAACAAAAGCGTAGCAGTCTCTTTAACAATAACAAATAAAAGAAGTGAAAAGAGTAAAAAAAGTAACACAGCCATCGCAATAAGCCGTGCCATCACATACTCTTTAAAATGGGGGCGCTTCAACATATCTACACCTCTATTGTATGAAATTTTTCTACAACATCCATAAAGACATAATAAAGCTTTTCAACCTCTTCAATAGACGTACATTCATTGGGTGCATGTATCGTATCATTCATCACCCCAAACTCCACCACATCAATACCAAAGGCACCCATAAAACGTGCATCACTGGTGCCCCCTGCTGTAGAGAGTTTGCTCTTCACACCTGTCACAGCTTCTATACTCTGTGTGAGCTTTTGTACTACTTTGGAGTCACGTGTCGTCACAAAAGGGTAAGAACCTTGCGTCAATTCCAGTGTATAGTCAAGCCCTTCAAAATATTTGTCTATATGCAACCTAATATCTTCTTGTGTGGTTTTTGTAGAATTACGTACGTTAAACATAATTCTTAACGAACCTGGTGTAACATTGGTTACCTCCATCCCTCCACGAATATCGGTAATCACCATTTGGCTTGGAGCAAAATCATCATCTCCGTTGTCAAGGTTGACACCTGCTATTTTTTTCAAAATAGGTGCCAGTTGATGCACAGGATTAATAGCTTTCTCTGGGTATGCAGCATGTCCCTGTTTTCCCCGTATAGTCAGATATCCATTGATAGACCCACGACGACCTATCTTGATAGTATCACCAAACTTTGTCTCGCAGGTAGGCTCAGCAACAATACAATAGTCTGGCAACATCCCCTGCTCTTTTAAGTGTTCAAGCATAATTACCGTACCATACTTAGCATCGCCTTCTTCATCAGAAGTAAGAAGTATGGAAAGTGTCCCATCAAAATTTTCAATCTCTTTACACGTTTGCACAAAAGCTGCTACACCCGACTTCATGTCTTGTGTACCTCGGGCATAGATTTTG
>JALVXW010000092.1 GCA_027038155.1 Sulfurovum sp. | reverse complement strand
TAAGATACTCCCAACACCTGTGGAAGAGCGTTTGGCAGGGACATTGGCTATTCATCTAAAAGCGGTCGAGAATGGTGCAAGTATTATACGTTGCCATGATGTAGGTGAGCATGTGCAGGCGTTGGCTATTTGGGAAGAAGTAAGATAAGAATGAGATATCGATTATTAAGTATTATTTTTATGGTTATATACAATGTTACAATCAGAGATTAATTTAGTTATTATTGTATGTTGGATGGCAGCATTTGTATTGATGAGTTATAAATGGACATACATATTCCCCGTAATTACTTTGGTATCGTTAATTGGTATGCATTATGTTGTAGATACATATTACTATCTATTACTTTTTCTAGCGGTAATGTCTATGTTTATGGCTTTATTTACATTGCCTCATGGAGTGCCAAATATGTCGAGAAAAGATTCATTAAATGATGTTGGTTATTATGGAGGAGATTGTGATACTAGTGGTGGAGACTGCTCATGAAAAAAATGTGGAAGAATTATAAAAATATGACAAATAAACAATACCTAGAAAAAATCAACACTCTTAAAAAATGGGCACATGCCTACTACGTAGAGGACAACCCCATCACCACAGATGAAGAGTATGACAAGCTTTACCATGAAGTGTTGGACTATGAGATGGCACATCCTGATAATGTGGTGGATGATTCTCCTACCAAGCGTGTGGGTGGTGTGGTGCGTGATGAGTTTAGCAAGGCGAAGCATATTAAACGTATGTGGAGTATGGAAGATGTGTTTACCACCGAAGAAGTGCAGGAGTGGTTAGAGAGGGTAGAGAAAAATGTAGGCAAGTGTGACTACTTTTGTGAGCCTAAGTTTGACGGAGCGAGCATGAACCTGCTTTATGAGGGTGGTAAGCTTGTGCGTGCCGTTACTCGTGGGGATGGTGTAGTAGGAGAAGAGGTGACAGACAATGTACGTACTATTCGCTCTGTACCACTTACCATAGACTATGAGGGGCTTATAGAGATTCGTGGTGAGGTAGTCATACGTAAAGATGATTTTGAAATTATCAACAAAGAGCGTCTTGATGAAGGTGAATCTCCTTTTGCCAACCCACGTAACGCAGCAGCAGGGAGCCTGAGACAGCTTGACAGTGCTATTACCGCAAAGCGTAGGTTGGTCTTTTACCCTTGGGGACTAGGAGAAAACAGTTTGCCCCAAAGCAGACTCTCGGAAAAGATGGATTTTGTCTATAAGCAAGGATTTCTCAAACCGCCATACACCAAAGCGTGCAATACTATAGAGGAGATAGAAGCGTTTTATCAGTTTCTCATAAGCAAACGTGATGAAATTCCTATGATGATGGACGGCATGGTCATCAAGGTAGATGATGTAGCCCTACAAGAGGATTTGGGCTATACCGTTAAAGTGCCTAAGTGGATGTGTGCCTACAAATTCCCAGCAGTAGAGAAGGTCACAAAAGTCAATGCCCTTACCATACAGGTAGGACGTACAGGTGTACTTACCCCTGTAGCAGAGGTAGAACCCGTAGATTTAGATGGAGCTATCATCTCTCGTGCCACGCTTCATAACTTTGATGAGATAGAACGTAAAGGATTGATGATAGGTGACAGTGTCATACTCATACGCTCTGGAGATGTGATACCTAAAATCACCAAAGTGCTTACCGACAGACGTGATGGCTCAGAAGAACCTATTGTCCGTCCTACAGTGTGTCCTACCTGTCACTCTGAGGTGTTAGATGAGGGTACGCTCATTAAGTGTCAGAACCTTGACTGTCCAGACAGAGTGGTAAACTCCATCATACACTTTGCCAAAAAGGGCTGTATGAACATCGATGGCTTAGGCTCTAAGATAGTAGAACAGCTTGTAAAAGAGGGTAAAATAAAGGATATTTTGGGGCTCTATCATCTCACTTATGAAGATTTGGAAGGTATGGATGGTTTTAAACAGAAGCGTATCCAAAACCTTCTTGATGCCATAGGTGTAACGAGGGGCACATCACTCTACAGGCTACTTAATGCTATGGGCATAGAACACATAGGAGAGGTAGCCAGTAAAGCCTTGGCTTTAGAGTTCGGACTTGGTGTAGTCGATGCAACATTTGAGGAGATAGTAGCCATAGACGGCATAGGGGAAGAGATGGCAAATTCCCTGCTAGAATTTATGCGAGTGAACCATGATTTTGTATTAAAATTGTTCGATGTTATCGAACCTACGGTGGAAGAGAAAGTAGAAGCTAAGGAAAATCCATTTAAAGATAAGACGGTGGTACTCACTGGCTCTATGTCTGTGAGTCGTGGGGTTGTTAAAGAGATGCTAGAAAAGCTTGGGGCTAAGGTGAGTGGCTCTGTGTCTAAGAAGACGGATTATGTTATTTATGGAGATGATGCAGGGTCGAAGCTGACTAAGGCGGAGAGTTTGGGTGTGGCTACGCTTAGTGAGGATGAGATGAGGGGGATGGTTTAAAAATTGCACTTTATCCCAAATCTCGAAATAGAAATTCATGACTTTGCATCATCATCGCATCCGTGGGCTTCACGTAAAATCATCGCCGAACCTACGGGTGCGACTGCTCGTAGGAAATGCCCTTGGGGTGCAAATTTTACGCAAAGCCCACAAATACGAGCATAACGCAAATTCAAAGAATCCTATTTCGAGATTTGGGTTTATATTTTTCTAAGTGTATATCATATATAATATACATATGTATAAAATTGTGATTGATACTAATGTATTATTATCTGCTTTGTTTTCCAATAAAGGTAAGTCGTATAAACTCATAGAACTACTCACAGCTAAAGCATTGGAGGATACAAAATATAATGTTATATCTGTGCCTTTAGCATTAGAGTTTGAAGAAGTTTTACTAAGACCTAAAAATAGACAAAAGTACGATTATTTTACACAAGAAGAGGTTCGTCTTATTATCTCAGATATTGTGAGTATCTCACATCAAACAAAGCTCCATTTTTTATGGAGACCTTTTTTAAAGGACAGTTTTGATGACAAGGTATTGGAAACGGCAGTCAATGGACAAGCAAGAGCTATCATCACCTACAATACTAAAGATTTTGCAGGGGTAAAAAAGTATTTTGATATAGACATACTAACCCCTGCTGAACTATTTGACAAAGGAGTATTACTATGAATGTGGCACTAAGATTACCAGAATCACTAGGTATGAGTCTAAAAGAGTTTGCTAAACATGAAAATATCTCTATGAACCAGTTTATAGCTACGGCTATAGCAGAAAAACTATCTACATTAAAGACCTATGACTATTTACAAGAAAAATCCAATGAAGGTAGTGCTAGACATTTGGCAGCCATGCTTAAAAAAGTTCCAGATAGGGAAGCGGAAAAGTTTG
>JALVXW010000091.1 GCA_027038155.1 Sulfurovum sp. | reverse complement strand
TTTTAAATATTATATTTTTAGTAGCTAGTAATGGCATAAATTTAAATCCAATGTATGGATTTAATACTCTAATTTGGATAGCATATTTTGTATTGATTTATGCAATACTATTAAGCAAGAGGGAGTGGCAATTTGTTACTCTTGAGCACGTTATGAATTTGGGTTTATTGTTGGTGGTAGTAACACTATCTCTACATTCATTAGCATACAAGAGTGGCTTTAGCGAAGCAGTAGTTGTAGTTAGCTGGATTTTGCCAACAGTTGCAATGGTTGTATTGCTTGGGGTTGATAGACTCTATGGCGACAGATTCATAAAGTATAAAAAGTTATACCAAAATGAGATTAGAGGAGTTCTATTAATCATCGCACTAATATGGAACTTTTTAGCCAATGCAGTAGCGATTAAGAGTAGCTGGTACTTACCACTATTTAACACTTTAGAGCTAACACAATTAGCTGTTTTAGTGCTAGCAGGGTTATATATTTATAGAAGCAATTTAAGCTTTAAGCCAGTAGCATTTAGAGTTTTGGCAGTTTTAAGCTTAATATTCATAACAGTAGTTTATGCAAGAGCTGTTAGTGTATATAAGGGTGTTGATTATAGCTTTATAGCACTATTTAACGACTTAAGCTTCCAAGCTGGCTTATCGATTCTATGGGCAAGCTTTGGACTTGGGTTTATGTTGCTATCTAAAAAATACGCCAACCGAGAGTTATGGCTTGTGGGCTTTGGCTTACTAGTAATTACAGTAGCAAAACTATTCTTAGTAGAGCTAAGCAACTCCGGCACAGTAGAGAGAATAGTATCATTCATAGCAGTAGGTGCGTTGATGCTTCTAATTGGCTATATTGTGCCTATACCGCCGAGTAGAGAAGATGAAAGAGATTAAAGGATGCCCTTCAATGCTATTAAGTTAAGGAATTTACTTCCATAAATTGTAGTAAATTTAAAGCTCACCATCACCGTCATTCTAAGCGTCAGCGAAGAATCTAGTTTAAACGGCTGTAAAGCTAATAGTTTATCTCGGCTTTTTAAGTTAGATTCTTCGCTGACGCTTAGAATGACTGCGATGGTAAATATTTCATCACTTCGGACTTTGAACTTAAAGCCAATAAATGGATATAGAACCCTTAACTTAATGGCATTGAGGGTGCCCCTTTATTTTATGGTTTTTATCTCTTTTTTTTAACCCAAATTTGGGTTTAGCTTGCCACTATTGCGATGTCAATAAATTATCTTAATTTCAAAGCATATTTGCTGTAGCAATAATATTCTATAATGAAATAATTTTTTTATCTTATATCTCAATATGATAGAATTTTTAATAGTTTAAATCCTCAAGCTCTAATGCGGAGGGTTTGGCTAGCTATTAGGGGGTATAAAATGTTATTAGTTCATCGTGTTTTATTGACTTTTTTATTAAGTTTACTATTTTTGCAATCTACGCTATATGCAGGGAAAAACAGTATAGAGGCTACATCACCAGTTGTGCCTGTGCCTAGTTTAAAATATAATTCTGGCTTTTATATAGGTATAGGTAGTGGCTGGATGCGTCTTAAAGATGATTACACAAAAGAGTACTTTAGAACTTACCCTATAATGTTTCAATTAGGGTATCGTGTAAATAGCTATATTTCATTAGAGGCTAGATACATTAGAGATAACTCAACTGTAAAATATAGTCGTGGTAATACCAATAATCGTAACTATAGTGACTATCCTACAGTTTTTTCAAATAGGGGCTTATATTTAAAAGCTTCATATCCTATAGATAAGTTCTCGTTTTATACTCTTTTGGGTTATGGTAAAGTCTCTTTAACTAATATTAAGGGTGCTAAGCGGTATGAAAAAGGCTTTCAGTGGGGTGGTGGTTTCTCTTATAAACTATCTAAACATTTAAAAGTTTTTGCAGATTATACTAGAGTATATAGTGGCAAAGGTTTTAGTGGTCGAGCAAAGCTAAAAAATACTCATGTTGATCTAGCTATATTAGGTGTTAGCTATGCTTTCTAAATATATTAAAAAACTGCTTTTAGTAAGCTTTTTGGCTATGGGGCTTGTTGCATTTGTTGGCTGTAGCGGAAGTGGCAGTGCAGGTGAAGAGTCAGACACCACACTTTTAGATGAAGATAATACACAAAATACTCCGCCTACTGCTTACGATTTAAATATAACTACTAAAGAAAATAGCTTAGTTGAATTTACTCTTAATGCCAAAGATAAAGACAGCAATACAATAAATTATAAAATCTTAACAAAGCCTCAACACGGTACTTTAAGCGGAAAAGCACCTAAACTAACCTACACTCCAAAGCCTAACTTTATTGGAAATGATAGTTTTATATACATTGCAAATGATGGCGAGGCAAACTCTAGCAAAGCTGTAGTAAATATTACAGTTGTAGCAGTAAAACATACAAATAAAGCTCCTGTAGCAAATGATGACAACGCTACAACAAGCGAAGATAAAAGTGTTACAATAGATATATTAGCAAACGATATAGATAGTGATGGAGCAATAGATAAAAATAGTATTCAATTAAGTAAAACACCTACTCATGGGGTAGCTAAAGTAGTAAATGCTAAAGTAGTATATACACCATCTTTAAATTATAGCGGAGAAGATAGCTTTAGCTATAGTGTAAAAGATAATGAAGAAGCAGTATCTAACAGAGCAGAAGTTAAAATAACAATTACCCCAATAAACGATGCTCCTGTAGCTGTTGATGATAATATTACTACTAAAGAGAAAACTCCTATTGGTATTCAACCATTATTAAATGATTACGATTTAGATGGTAGCGACTCTAAACTTAAAATTATCTCTATCTCAAAACCGAAGTTTGGTATAGCTAAACTTGATAATAGCTATATATACTATACCTCTAGTAGTAAAAATGCAACTTTTGACTCGATAACTTATACTATAGCAGATGAATATAATGCAACATCTACAGCAACTATTAACATTAAAATTTTACCAAAAAATGATGCTCCAGCTGCATTTAATAAAACTGTCGAGACTATTGAAGAGAGAAGTATCTCTTTTAAGCTTAACGGAACTGACCCAGATGGAGATGATATAAACTATACACTTGTATATACTAAATATGTTCCAGAGCATGGTAAGTTTACAGGAACTGCACCCAATATTATCTACACACCAAATGCTAACTACTCTGGAGAAGATTATATTGTATTTAGAGTTAATGATGGAAAGTTAGAGTCGTCTGTAGCTGTAGTTAAAATTATAGTTCGCCCATTAAATGACCCACCTGTTGCAATAGCAGGTGATGATGTAGTAGCCAAAAGAGGTGATACTATAGTATTAGATGGTTCTAAAAGTTACGATACAGATGGCAATATTACCTCTTATGAGTGGAAAGAGGGAGATG